>JAFGWA010000107.1 GCA_016937715.1 Candidatus Goldiibacteriota bacterium | reverse complement strand
TATTTGCACAGAGCGAAGCGCGTGCATCTCTGAAGTGTTTAATTGCGGATCGTTCTCCGCAAAGAACAAATATTTGCACAGAGCGAAACAAAAAGTTCTTATATGAGTACGCCCGCTTCACGCTGACGCGTTGAGCGTGTATAAGTTTGATACCAGAAACAATGTTAATTGTTTCAAATACAAGGAGGAAATACGTAATGAATTGGAAAGTTAAAGATGAGGGCAAGTGCAGGAAAGTGGTTGAAGTTAATGTGGACAAAGATACAGTAAAAGAGACATACGGTAAAGTGTTTAACAGTTTCAAACAGAACGCTGTTGTGGAAGGTTTCCGCAAGGGTAAAGCGCCGGAAGAAATGATAAAATCACGCTACATGGATAAAATACATGAAGAAGTAATTAAAGAAGTGGTTCCTTCAGCGTATCAGAATGTGATGAAAGAACTGAATCTTCACATTGTCACATACCCGGCGCTTTCTGACGTAAAATATACAACGCCGGAAAAAGATGAAGTTGAATTTAAGGTTATTGTGGAAGTAAATCCGGAATTTGACCTTGCTGATTACGGTAAGGTGAAAATTGATGTTAAGAAATTTAACGGAGTAAAAGAAGAAGATGTTGAAAAAGAAATTAAACGAATCAGGCAGTACCGCGGCACGTTAAAACAGGTGGAAAAAGACAAAGTGGAAGAGGGAGATTTTGCCGACGTTTCAATGTCCGCGTTTGTTGATAATAAAGCTGACGCTTCGCTTACCACGGAATCCCATCTTATTCAGATTGGCGCCGGCGGATTTTTAAAGGAACTTGAAGACGGCATTAAGGGAATGAAGCTTGGAGAAGAAAAAGATATCTCTTTTGTTTTCCCGGCTGATTATTTTAACAAAAGATACGCGGGTAAAAGCGCCGCGTTTAAAGTGAAAGTAAATGCCATAAAGGTCCTTGAACTTCCTGAATTCAATGATGATTTTGCCAAAAATATGGCGGGAATGCAGACGGCGGATGAATTAAAGGCCGCGTTAAAAACTGAACTTGAAAAGCGCGCGCAGTCTGATGTACGCCAGCATAATACGGGAGAGGTTTTAAAGAAACTTGCGGAACAGAATAAGTTTGACGTACCTGAAGGGCTTGTGGAACAGGAACTTGATAACATAGTGTCCCGCTATGAAAATTCCATGAAGCAGCAGGGAATTTCCATGGAAAAGATGGGAATTACCAAAGAGGATTTCAGAAGCCGCAATAAGAAGCAGGCTGAAGAAAATATAAGGGTTATGTACATTCTTCAGAAGATAGCGGAAAAAGAAAAAATTGAAGTAAGCGACGCGGATGTGGAAGCGGAAATAAGAAAAATCGCTGCTGATATTAAACAGGATCCGGAAGCCATGATAAAGCAGGCAAAGGCTCAGGAAAACTGGGATTCTTTAAGGGCGAAGCTGACGGAAGACAGGGTTCTGGACAAAATGTTTGAAATTTCGGGAGCCAAGTAATATGGCAGCCGTAAAAAAGGGGGCAGAAGCAATGAGCCTTATACCAATGGTGGTTGAACAGAGCGACAGGGGAGAACGCGCGTTTGATATTTATTCAAGGCTGTTAAAAGAAAGAATTATCTTTCTTGGTACGCCTATTGATGATGACGTGGCAAACCTTATTATTGCACAGATGCTTTTTCTGGAAGGCGAAGACAGTAAAAAAGAAATTTCCATATACATAAACAGCCCGGGCGGCGTGGTTACTGCCGGCCTTGCTATTTACGACACGATGCAGTTTATAAAAGCGCCGGTTTCCACAATATGCGTGGGGCAGGCGGCAAGCATGGGCGCCGTGCTCTTAACGGCCGGCGCCACAGGCAAGCGTTATGCGCTTCCCAATGCAAGGGTGCTTATACACCAGCCGCTGGGCGGTGTTCAGGGGCAGGCGTCAGAAATTGAAATTCACGCCAAGGAAATAATAAAGACCAAAAAAAGATTAAGCGAGATTCTGGCAAAACATACCGGACAGAAATTAAGCAAGATAGAAAAAGACACGGACAGGGATTATTACATGAGCGCGCAGGAAGCAAAAGAGTACGGGCTTGTGGATGAAGTCATGGAAAGAAAGACAGAATAAAAAGGCGGGTAAATAATGATAACGTGTTCGTTCTGCGGAAGAACCGAAAAAGAGTGCGGTAAAATAATTTCCGGCGGGGACGGCGCTCTTTGCAAAGATTGTGCCGCGCAGCTGAATAAATTATTTGATGGAAGCAAAGCCGGCGCCAATAATAAACCTGTGTCGCTGCCTTCGCCAAAAGAGATAAAGGCGCATCTTGACGAATACGTCATTTCGCAGGAAAAAGCAAAGAAGGTACTTGCTGTATCGGTTTACAATCATTACAACAGGATATACAAAGGCGGCGGCGAAGGGGTGGAGCTTCAGAAAAGCAACATCCTTATGGCGGGGCCTACAGGTTCCGGGAAAACTTTATTGGCGGAAACGCTGGCGCGTATTTTACACGTGCCGTTTGCCATTGCGGATGCCACCACTTTAACAGAGGCCGGGTATGTGGGAGAAGACGTTGAAAATATTCTGCTAAGGCTTATAGAAAACGCCGACTTTAACATAGCAGAGGCAGAGCGCGGAATTGTCTACATTGATGAAATAGACAAGATAGCAAAAAAATCAGAGAATCTTTCAGTTACGCGCGATGTTTCCGGCGAAGGCGTGCAGCAGGCGCTGCTGAAAATAATAGAAGGCACAATTGCCAATGTGCCGCCAAAAGGCGGGCGCAAACATCCGCACCAGGAATTTTTAAAGATAAACACAAAAAATATCCTGTTTATTTGCGGCGGCGCTTTTGTAGGGCTTGATTCAATCATAAGAAAAAGGGTGAATAAAAAAAGTTATGGTTACGGCAGGGACGGCGGGGAAAAGCACGACACCACCAAATACGGCATGCTTTCACAGGTACTGCCGTCTGACCTTATTAAGTTCGGAATAATTCCTGAATTTATCGGCAGGGTGCCGGTAGTGGCGGCTTTATCCGAACTGAACAAAGATGACCTTGTGAAAGTTTTAAAGGAGCCTAAAAATTCCATAATCTCGCAGTACGAAAAGATGCTTAAACTTGAAGGGGTAAAATTTATTTTTACGGATGATGCGGCGCAGGCCGTGGCTGAAGAAACAATAAAAAAAGAAATTGGCGCAAGGGGATTGCGGTCCATAATAGAAAATATAATGCTGGATATCATGTATGAAGTGCCGTCGGCAAAGGGAATTAAAAAAGTAATAATTGACGGCGATGTGGTTACCGGAAAGAAAGACAGGCTTGACGCGATAGTACGGGAAAAATCAGCATAGGGGAGAAGTAAAATGGCAGAAAACGAAATACCGGGCGGAGAAGATAAAAAAGACAAGAAAGTGCCTTTGCTGGCATTAAGGGACCTTGTCATATTTCCTAACATGGTAATACCGCTTTTTGTGGGGCGTGAAAAATCCATCAAAGCGCTTGAAGCGGCGATGGAAAAAGACAGGATTATACTTTTAGTGGCGCAGAAAGACGCGCGCACTGACGATCCGGGAAAAGGCGATATCTATGAGACCGGAACGCTTTCCGAAATACTGCAGATATTAAAACTTCCGGACGGCGCCATAAGGGTGCTGGTGGAAGGCCTTACCCGAGTGAAGATAAAAGAATACACAATGGATGAACCGTTTTTTGAAGTGGAGATAGAAGAGATAAATGAAGATAACGCTGTGAACAAGGAAACAGAGGCGCTTATGCGCCTTACGCTGGAAGAATTTCAGAAACACGTCAAGATGAACAAAAAGATTCCGCCTGAAACCATTATGTCGGTTGCGGACATTGAAAGCCCGGGGCGGCTTGCGGATGTAATGTCCGCGCATATAGCTTTAAAGCACGAGGAAAAGCAGGACATTTTGAATACCCTTGATCCCGCGCAAAGGCTGCATAAACTTTCCGTTATTTTAAAAAGGGAAAATGAAATACTTGAAATAGAAAAAAAGATTCAGGGCAAGGTAAAAAGCCAGCTTGAAAAAAGCCAGCGTGAATACTATCTGTCAGAACAGCTGAAAGCAATTCAGAAAGAACTTGGAAAAGGCGATAATTCCTATAATGAAAATGAAGAATTAAAGGAAAAAATAGTAAAAGCGGGAATGCCCAAAGACGCGGAAGAGAAAGCGTTAAAAGAACTGGACAGGCTGGAAAAAATGATGCCGATGTCCGCGGAAGCGACAGTTATAAGGACGTACCTTGACTGGCTTATAGGGATTCCGTGGAAGACAAAGACAAAGGAAAAACTGGACATAAAAGAAGTGCAGAAGATACTTGATGAAGACCACTACGGCCTTGAAAAACCCAAGGAAAGAATAGTGGAATACCTTGCGGTAAAGAAAAACGTAAAAGGCACCGTTCACGAACCCATACTTTGTTTTGTAGGCCCGCCGGGAGTGGGCAAGACATCGCTTGCGCGTTCCATTGCGCGCGCGCAGGGAAGAAATTTTGTGCGTGTCTCGCTTGGGGGAGTGCGCGATGAAGCGGAAATCCGCGGGCACAGGCGTACATACATAGGCGCTATGCCGGGGCGTATTCTGCAGTCCATCAGGAAAGCAAAGTCAAGAAACCCGGTCTTTCTTCTTGATGAAATAGACAAGATGAGTTCCGATTTCAGGGGTGACCCTGCGGCGGCAATGCTGGAAGTTCTGGATCCGGAGCAGAACAACACTTTTATGGACCATTATCTGGATACGGAATTTGACCTGTCTGACGTAATGTTTATTACAACGGCCAACACGCTTTACGGCATACCGCTTCCCCTGCAGGACAGGATGGAAGTGATAGAAATAAACAGTTATACCGCAATTGAAAAGACCAAAATTGCCGAAAAATATCTTGTCCCCAAACAGATGAAACAGCATGGCCTTACTGATAAGGACGCTGATTTTACCGAAGAAGGCCTTAAGTTTATTGTGCTTAACCACACCAGGGAAGCGGGCGTAAGAAATTTAGAACGTGAAATAAAAACTGTGTGCAGAAAGATAGCCAAAGAAAAAGTTTCAGACCCGAAAAAATTTAAAAAGATTAAAATAGAACCCGGCAATATGCAGAAATTTCTTGGGGCTCCAAAGTTTCTTGATGTACCCACAAAAAACGTCAACGGAGTGGGAATTTCCACCGGCCTTGCATGGACTGAATTTGGAGGAGATGTTCTGATAATTGAAGTCAGCGTGGTTAAAGGCAAGGGCGGGCTTATGCTCACGGGAAAACTTGGCGATGTAATGAAAGAATCAGCGCAGGCGGCGTTAAGTTTTACCCGTTCCCGCGCGAAATACCTTGGAATAAAAGAAGAAGTGTTCGGCAAATCTGATATTCACGTTCATGTTCCCGAAGGCGCGATTCCAAAGGACGGTCCTTCTGCCGGTATCACCATGGCTACGGCTTTAATTTCGGCTTTTACAGGAAGGCCGGTAAGGCAGGATCTTGCTATGACGGGTGAAATTACGCTTAGGGGAAGGGTGCTTCCTATCGGCGGATTAAAAGAAAAGACCCTTGCTGCTTTAAGAAACGGGGTAAAAGAGGTTGTGGTGCCGGATTACAATAAAAAAGATTATGATGAACTTCCGGTATATGTAAAAGAAGGGCTTAAGTTCCATTTTGTAAGGACGATGGATGACGTGATAAAACTGGCGCTTGAATCAAAATCCGGCGCCGCCGGCAAAAAGAAAAAGAATAATAAAAAGGTAAAATGAAAAAATACGTCTTTAAGAAAAGATGGAAAAGGGCGGTTATGGCAGTAATAGATGCTGTGGGTTCCGCCCTTTTTTATTTTTATGGAAAGGTAAGAAAAAAAGGAAAGAATAAAAGAATTCTGGCGGTAAGGCTTGACCAGCTTGGGGATATGATTCAGACGCTGCCGTTTTTTTCTGAATTAAGAAGGCAAAACAGCGGTTATGAAATACACGCGCTGTGCGTTAAAGACTGCGCTTTTCTTTTGAAGAATAATCCGGATATAGATGTTGTACATGAACTTTCACGTTCGTGGTTTTATCCCGAAAGAAAAAGAAGCGGCGGCGAGCTTGAAAATATGGCTGCGCGGCTGAGAAAACTTGGATTTGAAAAAGCGTATGACCTGCGCGGTGACATAAGGAACATTAATTATCTGGTGCGGATTAATGCCGGCAGCATATACGGCTACGGATGTGCCGGCGGCGGTTTTATGCTGGATAAAGAGTATCCATATGACAGGGATATGCATGAGATTGACAAAAATTTAAGGCTGTTGGATGCAAAAGCGCAGGATACCATAAGGATGGATTTTTACTGCTCGCAGGCAGATATTGACGCGGCGGCGCGGATAATAGATAAAAACGGCGCGGCGCAGGCAAGGCGTATAATAGTGCACCCTTTCACACGCGCGGCTTCCAAAATGTGGGGGCTTGAAAAGTTCAATCAGCTTATACAGCATATTGCTGACGCGGGTAATACAAAGATATTTGTGATAGGCGGAAAAGATGATATAAAGCACGCGGAAAAAATACGATTTTCTGAAAATGTAATCAACTGCATAGGCGTGCTTCCGCTGGGAGTGACTATAGCGCTTATAAAACAATGCGGTATATTTGCGGGGAATGATTCCGGGCCGCAGTATTTTGCGGCTTATTCAGGATTAAAGACCTGCGTGATTTACGGATACACGGTGAATTATAAACGCTGGCTGCCAAAGGTACCCGCAGCCAACATGGCTGATATAAGCATTCCTGTGGAATGCGGTCCTTGTGAAAAAACCGTCTGTGATAATAAAGAAGGGCATAAGTGTATGGAACTAATAACGGTGGCTATGGTCTGGGACAGGATAAAAGGCTGGTTTTAATGTGTTTGATAATTGTTACTTGAATGTTCTAATGACTTGTGTTTAATAATGTAGAGACGCACCATGGTGCGTCTTGGTTTTAAGATTGCGTATAGTGTTTTTATAGAAAGACAGCAATTATAGATAAAATATTTGCAAGAGGGCAAAAATGGACGTAAAGCAGATAAAAAAGGTTCTTGTCGTCAAACTGTGCTGCATAGGCGATATAATACAGGCCACACCTTCCCTGCGCGCGTTAAAAGAAGCGGGGTGTGAAGTCCATTTTTTATGCATAAAATGGGTCTCTGACCTTGTGGACATGATACCGTATGTGGACAAGAAAATTGTAACAGGGTCACAATCGCTTCCGGAAATGCTGAAGGTGCTTCCTGTATTAAGGCGCGAAAAGTACGATATGATAATTAATTTTCACAGGGATATAAAATCAAATATTTTTATTGCGGCTTTGGGCGCGAAATACCGTGCAGGTTTTAACTGGAATAATAAAGGTTTGTTTCTTACCCATAAAACTGTTTTTAATCCCGCCCAGCATGAGGCTTTAAGATATTTATCTGTAGTGCAGGGCGCTGGTTTTGCGGTTAAAGAGAATCACACGTATATTAAAGCGCCGGAAGATATCGGGTTTAATTTCAATTTAAGCGGCGGATTAAAAGCAGGGCTTTTTCCGGGCGGCGGCAAAAATCCCGGAACAGTAATGGTGACTAAACGCTGGCCTGTTTCACGTTTTGCTGAATTAATAGACATGCTTAAATTGAAGAACATTACGCCATATATTCTTGGCGGGGAAATAGACAGCGATGTGGCGGAAGAGATAATAAAATTAAGGCCGGATATTCAGTTCTTAAAAACCGGTAATTTAAAACAGCTGGTTTATGTAATTTCAAAAATGGACATATTTGTGGCAGGTGATACAGGCCCCCTGCATATGGCTGCGGCGCTTGGCGTAAAAACAATAGGGCTTTTTGGGCCGTCGTCATCTGACCTTGTCGGCGTCAGGGGAAAGTACAGCGTTAATATCTGGCAGAAGGAAAAATGCGCCCCGTGTTATATTCCGGAAACCGTCCATGAAAGAAAGTTTCTTGAATGCAGAGACAATATCTGCATGAAAAATATATCCGCGGAAAAAGTATTTGCGGAAATAACAAAACTTCTTGAAAGCGGTGAGAAATGAAGGCTGCCGTAATACACGACTGGCTTACAGGGATGCGCGGCGGGGAAGCCGTGCTGGAATCCATACTGGATATTTTTCCCGAAGCGGATATTTTCACCCTTGTCTGTGACAGAGACGCCGTATCTGATAAGATTAAGAAACATAAGATACACACATCTTTTCTTCAGAAAATACCGGGAGTTTTTAAATCTTACAGGAATTTTCTGCCGCTTTTTCCGGCGGCAATTGAAAGTTTTAATTTAAAAGGTTATGACATTATCATTTCATCCAGCCACTGTGTGGCAAAAAGCGTGAAACATAAAAAAGATATAAAAAACTTCTGCTACTGCCACACGCCTATGAGATACGCATGGGATCAGTTTGATAATTATTTTTCCAGAGAAAAAAACGGAGCTGTAAAGTACGCCCTTATTTCGGGAATAATGCCTTATCTTAGAAAATGGGACGCGAAAACAGCGGGCAGAGTCAGCCATTACATAGCCAATTCAAACCACGTAAAAAAACGTATAGAGAAATACTATAGCGCGCAAGCGTCGGTGATTTATCCGCCCGTGGACACGCAGTACTATACTGTCAACCCCGCGCAGAAAAGGGAGAATTTTTACCTTGCGGTATCAGCCCTTACAGAGTATAAAAAAATAGATTTTCTTGTGAATGCGTTTTTAAAAATGCCGGATGAACACCTTGTAGTAATAGGCACCGGCCCTATGCTTACAAAACTTGAAAAGATGGCGGACGGCAACAAGAATATACACTTTCTGGGCAGGGTTCCGAAAGATATAATAAAGGACGCATACCGAAGGACCAAGGCGTTTTTGTTCCCGGGTGAAGAGGATTTTGGTATTACTAACGCGGAAGCGCAGGCGTGCGGCGCCCCTGTACTGGCATATAATGTGGGCGGGGCGACAGAGGTGATTATTCCCGGCGAAACAGGGGAGTTTTATGACGGCACAACCGAAGACTTTATCAAAAAACTTGATATAATGCGCGGTAAAATATATGATGTTAACAAAGTAAGGGAAAACGCGTTAAGGTTTTCCGGAGAGCAATTTGATCTGAACTTAAGGAAATTTTTAAAGAATAACGGGGTTAATGTGTAATGGATAAAAAAAAGGTGCTTTTTTTCGCAAAGATGCTTCTGCTTGCGGGTGATGTAATATGCTTCTGCGGAACTTTTCTTCTGGCATATTACTTAAGATTTTATCTGCAGCTGGTTCCGCTAAGGCATTCGGTTCCGCCTTTAATGCATTATATACAGGCGCTTCCTTTTATAGCTGTAATAGTGGTTTTAGCTTTTAACTACGCGGGGTTGTATTTTTTAAGGGTGGGGCGGTCGCGTTTTGACGAACTTACGTCGGTATTTGCCGCGTCCGCGGGCGCTTATGGCGTGATGCTTGCGGCTACTTTCTTTTTAAGGGAAATATCTTATTCAAGGATTGTTATGCTTTACAGTATGGGGCTGGGAATAGCGGCAGCTTTTTTATGGAGGCTTATTTTCAGGGGGATTTATAACACGCTTAACAGAAAGGGCTATCTTACACAGACGATTTTAATTGTAGGCGCAGGGGATATAGCGGGTAATATGATAGAAAGGATAAACTGGCATCCGGAGATGGGTTATAAAATATTAGGGTGCGTTACGGATAAATTAAGAAAAGGAAAAAAATATAAGAATGTGAACGTGCTTGGCAGGGTGAAAGAAATTGACAGAATAATAAAGAAATTAAAACCTGATGAAGTTTTTGTGGGGCTTCCGGATTACAACAGGCGGGATATCGCGGATACGATACTGGCGAATGAAAATGTGAAATTTATGATAGCGACGGACATCCTTGGAATAATTACAAAAAATATTGATTATGGCGAGATTAACGGGATACCTGTATTTACGGTTAAAGAGCTGCCTTTAAATTTAAGGGTAAACAGGGTTATAAAACGGGCAATGGATGTAATTGTTTCGGGTATAGGGCTTCTTATCCTTTTGCCGCTTTTTGTTGTTGTGGCCGTACTTATAAAAATAAGTTCCCCGGGGCCTGTGTTTTACAGGCAGGACAGGGTTGGCAGGGATAATAAAGTATTCTGGATGTATAAATTCAGGTCGATGAAAACAGGCGCTGAAACAAAAACCGGCCCTGTGTGGGCGAAAGAAAATGACGAAAGGCGTACTGCGATAGGCACGTTTTTAAGAAAATCCAGTATAGACGAACTTCCGCAGCTTATTAATGTGTTAAAAGGCGAGATGAGCATAGTGGGGCCGCGTCCGGAGCGCCCGCACTTTGTTGAAAAATTTAAAAATGAGATTCCGCGTTATATTGAAAGGCATAAAGTAAAGGCTGGTATTACAGGCTGGGCTGCGGCCAACGGGCTGCGCGGTAATACATCGCTTGAAGAAAGAATAAAATACGACCTGTATTATATTGAAAACTGGTCGCTGTGGTTTGATATTAAAATAATAATAAAAACCGCCCTTGAAATGTTCCACCATAAAGGCGCGTATTAGTTTGGTTTTTTTCTGCTCTTTAGCGTAGAGACGCAATACATTGCGTCTCGTTTTGCAGTTCTTAGACGCAACATGTTGCGTCTCTATAGCAAAAAATAGTACATATTAAATAAAAAAGTGAGGTATTCAAAATGAACATACTTGTTACGGGCGGGGCGGGATTTATAGGAAGCAATGTCGCGGATGCTTTTAAAAAAGCGGGGCATAAAGTGGTATCTGTGGACAATATGTTTGCGGGAAATATGAGAAACGTAAGTAAAGGGATTAAGTTTTATAAAATGGACATACGCGACAAAAAACTTACCAGTGTCATGAAAAAAGAAAAAATTGACGCCATAAGCCATCATGCGGCGCAGATAAGCGTGCCGGATTCCGTTAAGAACCCGGCGTTTGACGCGGATATAAATGTTATGGGCGTTATCAACATGCTGGAATGCGCGGTAAAGGCGGGCGTGAAAAAAATAATATTTGTGTCCAGCGGCGGTACTGTTTACGGAACGCCTGCCAAACTTCCTGTGGCGGAAACACACCCTTACGCGGCAGAGAGCCCTTACGGTATAAGCAAGGTGGCAGGAGAGCTTTATGTTAAATTTTTTGCCGCACAGCATAAAATGAAATATACCATCGTCCGGTACAGCAACGTTTACGGGCCGCGCCAGGTACCTCACGGCGAAGCCGGTGTTGTGGCAATATTCATTAAAAAGATGATGTCAGGAGCCGCGCCTGTAATATTCGGAGGCGGCAAGTGCGTCAGGGATTATGTATATGTGGGCGATGTTGCGGCAGCTAACGTACTTGCGCTTAAAAAAGGCGATAATAATGAATTTAACATAGGTACAGGCACACCCACAGACGTGAATCAGCTTTATAAGGCTGTTCAGAAAGTGATGAATTTTACCACTCCTGCCGTGCCCGGCCCTTTCAGGGAAGGCGATATTCTGGCAAACGTTCTGGATAACAAAAAAGCAAAGAAAATACTTGGATGGACTCCCGAGGTCAAGCTTATTGACGGCGTAGCAGAAACGTATAAATACTTTAAATCATTATAATATGACCAAACATTCAGCGGAGGCAAAATGAAAGCACTTATTTTAATTGGCGGGGAAGGCACAAGGCTAAGGCCTTTGACATTGAATACCTTAAAATGCATGGTTCCAATCGTGGACAAACATTTTTTTGAACACCAGTTTGGACTGTTGAAAAAACACGGGATAAAAGAGATTATTTTAAGTATATGCCATATGCCGCAAAAAATAAAAAAAATACTGGGGACAGGGGTAAAGTACGGCGTTAAAATAAGATATGCTGTGGAAGAATCCCCGCTTGGGACAGGCGGCGCGATTAAAAACGCTGAAAAATATATGGATGATACCACCATAATATTAAACGGTGATATTTTAACCGATATTGATATTACAAAAATGGCGGCTTTTCATAAAAAGTCCAATGCTTCCGTAACCATAGCGCTGCATAAAGTGGAAGACCCAAGCGCTTACGGGCTTGTGGAAACCGGCAGCGGCAACAAAGTGCTGCGTTTTCTTGAAAAACCAAATGCTGATGAAAGCAGAGGCAACAGCTGGATAAACGCCGGGATTTATATTTTCAATAAAAAGGTGCTTGATTACATTCCGGCCGGAAAGAATTATTCGGTGGAAAGGCAGTTTTACCCGCAGGTGCTTAAAGCCGGGGAAAATGTATGCGCCTATAAAGCCGATTTTTACTGGCTGGATATAGGAAGGCTTGATAAATACGTGCAGGCGAATTTTGATGTCCTTGAAAAAAAATTCACGGATCCGGTAATAAAATACGCTAAAACCCTGAAATGGGAGGTCTTTTTTGGACAAGGGGTAAAAGCCGATAAAAAAGCCTTCTTAAGGGGGCCTGCTTATATAGGTGATAATGCCGTTATTAAAAAATGTTCAATAAACCCGCTTTCAATAATAGGTAATAATTGCGTGTTGGGCGATAATTCTTCGGTTGAAAAAAGTATAATCTGGGAAGATACAGTAATAGAAGAAAATGTGGTCATAAAAAACTCCGTGATAGGAAGAGGCTGTATGATACATTCAAACGCGCACATTGAAGACGCTGTCATAGGGGATAAAACAATAATAACGCATCACAGCAGAATGGGGCGGAAAAATGGCTGAAATAAAATTTGGGACAGACGGCTGGCGCGCGAAAATAGCAGACGCTTTTACTTACGAAAATCTTGGTAAAGTCACGGATGCGTTTGCCCTGTATATACTTAAAGAAGCAAAAAAACCTGTTGTGGCAGTGGGATATGATAACAGGTTTATGTCGGAAAATTACGCGTTTTTTACGGCGCAAAGGCTTGCAGGCTATGGCTTTAAAGTAAAGCTTTTTGATAAGGCAGTTCATACCCCGCTGGTATCCTGGTCTGTGCGTAATTTTAAAATGGACGCGGGTATTATGATTACGTCGTCGCACAACCCTTACACCTATAACGGTTTTAAAATCAAAAACAGGTACGGCGCCGGATTATCCGGAGCCGAGACTGAAAAAGTGGAAAAACTGATAGGCAAACACCCGGCCGCAAAAAAGGGTAATCTTGAAAAAATAAATTACGACGCGCATTATGTTCAGGCGGTAAAAAACCTTATAGATGTTTCCGCCATTAAAAAAAGCGGAATGAAAATTGTATTGGACTGTATGTATGGTTCCGGCGCGGGTTATATGGAAGCCGCCCTTGACGGCTATAAAAAACTGGTTGTCATCAACAATAAAAGGGACCCTCTTTTTGGCGGAATAAATCCGGAGCCCATTAAACAGAACCTTTCAAAACTTTGCGAAACCGTAAAAAAACTTAAAGCGGATATCGGAATTGCCATTGACGGCGACGGGGACAGAATGGCGCTTGTTAATGAGAAAGGCGAATTTATCACGTCGCATAAAGTCCTGGTCTTTATGTTATTGCACCATATAAAAAATAAAAAAATGGATTTTAATTTTGTAAAAACCATATCAGGCACTTTCCTGGTGAACAAACTGGCAAAAGAGTACGGGATAAAACTGACAGAGACGCCTGTGGGATTCAAGTATATAGGCGAAAAAATGATAGAAGACAAAACAGTAATAGGCGGGGAAGAAAGCGGCGGGGTTGGTTTTGGGTATTTTCTGCCGGAGCGCGACGGCATTTTTGGAAATTTGACTATTCTGGAATTTCTTGCCAAAGAAGGCAAACGTATAGGCAGGGTGCTGGCTGAACTTGATAAAAAATACGGGGAGTACAGGTACGACAGGGTGGATGTGACTTTTAACGAGAAAAACAGGAAAACCATCTTTGCCAAAGCTGACGCGTTGGAAAAGAAGGGCAAGATAGCGGGTAAAAAGATAGTATCGGTAAACCGCCTTGACGGTATTAAGTATATTTTGGGAGATAATGAATGGATTCTCTTCCGCTTTTCCGGGACAGAGCCGCTGCTGCGCATCTACTCTGAAGGCCCAACAGATAAAGCCGTGCAGGCAAACCTTAAATTCGGCCTGAAAATAACTAAGTAGTATAAGTTTTTGTTCTTTAAAGTAGAGATGCAATATATAGCGTCTCGGTTTTTAAAATCTTAGACGCATCATGATGTGTCTCTACGTTAAGAGACAGAAAACGTAATTGATAGAAAGTGAATTTTGACTTTATTTGTCATGTATGGTAATCATATGAATTTCAGAAAACGCACTCTTGCGTTAAACTACTTCAAATCCTGCAGCATTTTTATTACGCGTTCCTGGTCCGGGTTTATTTTCAGGGATTTATCAAAATACTCCTTCGCTTTGGCTGTTTGGGACAGCCTTATATAGGTAAGCGCAAGGTTGTTTAATGTGTTGAAATTTGCCGGTTCTTTTTTCAGCGCTGTTTCAAACTGCGGTATGGCTTTATCATAATCTCCGCTCATGGAGTGAATAAGCCCCAGGTGAAAGTTAGAGCGCGCCAGCGCCGGGTTCTTTTCAAGGTCGTTCTGGAAATAGGGGGCGGCCTCTTTAAACTTTTTTTCTTTCATCAGTTTCATGCCGTCATTAAAAAAGGCGTCGCGCGCGCTTTCCATGGCTTTTTTCATGGATTCCTTCATCATCTGTTCTTTTGCCTTGTTTAAAAACATCATCGCGTTAAAATTATTTGGTTCAAGTTTTATAACCTTTTCAAACATCTCTGCCGCTTCCCTGTATTTGCCCATATTTCCATAGATGCTTCCAAGGTTAGACATAAGTTCTGTATTATAAGGCTGTAGTTTAAGGGCCTTTTTTACCAGCTGCTCCGCCACCGGGAAATTAGCAAGGGGAGGGGTGGTTATTATAATTGCCATATTGCCGATAACCGGCACTGCGTCATACCCTGTCTCAAGCGCCCTGCCGGCGGCGTAATTAAAAAGTTCCTCGTTATTTTCAGACAGATACATTTCCGCCAGCCTGTACCAGTATATGCCGGCCACTTCACGTTCTTCAAATTCGTGATATATTTTATCATCATAAAGTATATTTTTAAGCGGCATAAGTTTCCATGGCAGATTGCTTGAATAGGAAAAATCCGGGGTTATTCTGTATGAAAGCCCGTTCAGGCTTTCGTTAAGCACCGGGGCGCCAAGTTTTGTGGTTGAATAGATATCGGTTTTATTCTGTTCAAAAGCTGTAAGGATATTTGTCACCACTTTTAAAGAGCCTGTCTTTACCCGTAAATTGTCAATATCCCTGAATATGGTGTTTACGCTGTCGTACACCGTAATATCCTTATATTTGTTAAGGACAAATTTGGCATAAGTAAGCGGAAATATCTGGTTGTCGCCGTTTGAAAAAAGATTGGCTTTTTTTGGCATGCCCATCAGCAGGTCGCCGGGGTAATTGACAGCCATGAAATTTAAAGAACGGTCATTTTCATGGTAATTTTTTATTATTGCCAGAGGCAGCGCGATTATTAGCGCGGCAGGGAATATTAATGCCTGAAGTTTTAACGAGGGCAGCCTGTCCTTAAGCGTATAAAGCCCGTATGTCCCAAGAAGTAATAATGCGGCGTAAGAAGGGATAAAGTATCTGAAAGCCAGCTGCAGGTCGTGAAAAGCACCGTAAAAAGCCAGAAGCAGTATGTTGGAAAAGAAGATAATTATAAAAAGCCAGAAGTGCTTAAACTTTGATATTCCCGCGGCTATGGTACCTGTAAGAAGAAGCGCCATCCCCGGAATTGAAAATTCCCTTAACAGGGTTTTTCCCGCGTATCCAAGAAATGTGATGTACCCTAAAAGGTCGCGCGTGAACATTTTTCCGCTGTAGTCTTTCTGTGAAAAGTACCCAAAAAAGTCAGCCAGGCGGGTAAAGGTTTTCCAGCTTAAGACGGTGTCTGACAGCCCTCGGATAAAGATGTAAAGATAAACAGAAACGCCCGCGGCCATAAAAAATATTATTGCAGGTATTTTTTTCAGAAAGTTTTTACGTTCGGATATAATTATAGACAGCCATAATAGTGCTGAAAATATAATAAAAGAAAGGTGCAGCCCGGCGCCAAGGCCGGTGATAAAGCCCAGCAAAGCAAGGTATTTAAATCTGCCGTTTTCCATTGAATACTTTAAAAAACTGCCAAGTGCAGCAAGGCAGAAAAAGGCGTTTAAGGAGTATATTCTTGCAATGCCTGACTGTGACCACAGCGTGTATGAAAACATAAAAAGCAGCGCGGCAAAAACCCCCGCCATATATTTTAATTTTTTGTTTTCTTCATTTTTTAAAAGCAAAAGCACGCAGTGGAATAAAAGCACAACAGATGCCGCGGCAAAGACAGCTGACATAATGTTCATTCTGAACGCGGGATTGGCAATTGGCATGTATAAAAACAGTTTTGATAAAAGTATGTATAAGGGGAATCCGGTGGGGTGAGGGATGCCAAGGGTGTACGCCATTGCTATTAACTCTCCGCTGTCGCCAAAGTACACGCCGGGGCACAGAGTCTTAAGGTAAAGGAAAAAAGACGATAAAAACAGAAGCATCGGAATTACTGATGCGGCAATAGCGTTCATTTTTTTATATTAATCCTTTCTATTAAAGTTGTTTTTCCGTTGGTTTCGTCTATTGAAAGAAATACGCCGTTAAAGTGCACGTCTGTTTCGGATATTTCAAATCTGGCAGGCATGCCCGTCAGGAATTTTTCTATTATGATTTCTTTTTTAACGCCTATTACCGAATCCATAGAGCCCGTCATTCCGGCATCCGTGATAAAACCGGTGCCGTAGCTTAGTATTCTTTCATCGGCGGTCTGTACGTGCGTGTGTGTGCCAAGGACGGCTGAAACCCTGCCGTCCAGAAAGAATGCCAGCGCCTGTTTTTCCGAAGTGGCTTCGGCATGAATATCTATTATTGCAATACGTGTGTCCTTTTTTACTTCGGCTAACGCTTTTTCCGCGGCCCTAAAAGGGCAGTCTGACGGCTGCATGTAAACGCGCCCAATCATGGATATAACGCCTATTTTTACGTTCTTATTATTTCTTTTACATTCATAAACTCCGCAGCCAATACCGGGATTTCCGGGGGCAAGGTTGTAAGGCCTTAAAAGGGCGGGTTCCATATCCATTAAAGGGATAATGTCGCGTTTGTCCCAGATGTGGTTGCCGGTGGTTATAACGTCAATTCCCATTGCCATAAGTTTTTTGAATACGTCGGGGGTGATGCCGAATCCGGCGGCGGAATTTTCGCCGTTGGCAATTACAAAATCAATCTGCTTTTCTTTTATCAGGCCCGGAAGAAGCTGTTCTACAGCATCCCTGCCCGGCCTTCCGTTGATGTCTCCGATGAACAGAACATTTACCATTTGAAGTACCTCTTGCTTTTTATGCACCGGTGCCGTTTTTATGCGGCACCGGTGCGGTGATTAATATTTTACTTTGCGTATTCTACGGCCCTTACTTCGCGGATTACAGTTACCTTAATCTGTCCGGGGTATTCAAGTTCTTCTTCTATCTTTTTGGCTATTTCTTTGGAAAGCATGAATGACCTGTTATCGTCAATTTTATCCGCTTCCACCATTATTCTTATTTCGCGGCCTGCCTGTATGGCAAACGTTCTCTGAACGCCTTCAAATGCGGATGCTATTTTTTCAAGGTTCTCAAGGCGTTTCACGTAATTTTCCAGTGTCTCGCGCCTTGCTCCCGGCCTTGCGGCGGATATTCCGTCAGCTGCCTGTACAAGCACGGCTTCAATTGTTTTTGGTTCAATGTCATTATGGTGGGCTGCTATCGCGTGAAGTACGGCTTCTGATTCGCCGTATTTTCTTGCGGCATCAACGCCAAGCGCGACGTGGCTGCCCTGTATTTCATGGTCAATCGCTTTGCCGATATCATGAAGCAGCGCGGCGCGCCTTGAAAGGGTGGGGTCAATTCCAAGTTCTGACGCAAGTATGGAAGTGATATAAGCCATTTCCACGGAGTGTTTTAAAACGTTCTGGCCATAGCTTGTCCTGTACTGAAGTTTTCCAAGAAGTTTGATAATTTCCGGGTGTATGTTTGGAATTCCAACGTCCATAGCCGCCTGTTCGCCGATTTCTTTAAGGCGCTGGTCCATTTCAAGTTTTGTTTTTTCAACAACTTCTTCAATTCTTCCCGGGTGTATCCTGCCGTCCTGGATAAGTTTCTGAAGGGCAAGTTTTGCAATCTCTCTTCTTACCGGGTCAAACGCTGAAATTGTAACAGCCTCGGGAGTATCATCAATGATAAAGTCAACGCCTGTGGCTGTTTCAAGGGTTTTAATGTTTCTTCCTTCGCGGCCTATGATACGGCCTTTCATGTCATCGCTTGGAAGGGGAACAACAGACACGCTGATTTCCGAAGTATGGTCAGCGGCGATGCGCTGTACGGCGATTGATACGATGTCGCGGGCTTTCTTTTCCGCTGTTTCTTTTGTCTCTTCCTCAAGGCGCCTTAACATTAAAAGCGATTCCTGTTTGGCGGCGTCCATCATGGAACGGATAAGTTCCTGTTTGGCGGATTCCGCGGATAAGCCGGAGATGTTTTCAAGTTTCTTGCGCTGTTCGCCGATTACGGCATCAAGTTCCTGGTCGCGGGTTGAAAGTTTCTTTTCCAGGTCGGTTAAAGATTTTTCTTTGGTGGAAAGGTCTTTTTCTTTTTTGTCAATTATTTCCATTTTCTTGTCCAGATTTTCTTCCCTCTGGCGGACCTTTTTTTCCACGTTGGCTATTTCTGTTTTTGTTTCGCGTGTTTTCGCGTCAAAGTCAGCCTGCGCCTTTAAAATGGTGTCTTTGGATTCAAGTTCCGCTTCTTTCTTAATGGAACCCGCTTCTTTCTTGGCCCCTTCCACTATCTGTTCAGCATACTTTTTTGCGCTGGAAATCTGGCCTTCCGCGAAAATTTTTCGTCCGAAAAAACCTGCTGCCACGCCCACGATAAGGGCGAGTATTGCCACAATTAAATACTCCATTTCCTAAACCTCCTCCAAAAATTGTCCAATGTTTGTTTTAATCCTTAATAATATAAGGATTCCGTTTTTTGCGCGGAGGAGAAAAAAGAGTTTTTTTGGAGAGAAAAATTGCGTGAAAAAAATATTAAATGGTTCTTGCCTTTTTATTATATAAAAAGGGAAGGACGCCACCGATAACCGGTAATGTATTATTACCTATATTTTCGGATTTTTTAATATATTTTATCAACATTAATCTTTTCTCTCCGCCGCACAAAATTAACCCCGCCAATCGCCGTGAGAAGCCGGATTTTGGGCCCTGTCAACAGGTGGGTGCCAACATCCGCGCTTCCGGCTTCCCCTTGCGGGGCGTGCACTTGGCGCAAATAAAAGGCTCCCTAGTTTAAAGGCGTTGGACCAAAATTAATGACCTCTACACGAACGCAGCAGGGTATATTTAACAAGTCAATACTGTCTCAAAAAGCAACGTCTACCGTGTGGATAATAATAACAATTATGACGGGATTAGTCAATTGAAAAAGTTTGGTCCGTCCCGCTGTGTTTTTGGGTAAAATCAGCCCCTATATTATAAGGAAAAGGTATCAGAGGACGGGTTAAAGCCATTGAAATTTAATCATTCATTATGATATACTTATACTCTAAATTTCCCTTATTATATTGGAGGAAAATATGTTTCACGCGACAACGATACTTTGTGTCAGGAAAAACGGAAAGACAGTCATAGGCGGCGACGGGCAGGTGACAATGGGCAATACTATAATGAAGCAGACCGCCAAAAAAGTCCGCACCATTGAAGGAAAGAATAAAATAATCGCGGGTTTTGCGGGTTCGGTAGCGGACGCGTTCACCCTTTTTGACAGGTTTGAAGCCAAATTAAAGGAACACAACTGGCTGCTTCAAAGGGCGGCCGTGGAACTTGCCAAGGACTGGCGCACGGATAAGATGTTAAAGCAGCTTGACGCGCTTTTAATTGTGGCAGACAGCGAAAAGACATACGTGGTTTCCGGCAACGGCGAAGTTATTGAACCGGAAGACGGAATTACCGCAATAGGCTCCGGCGGCACTTACGCGCTTGCCGCGGCGCGCGCTTTAAGCAGGTTTACGGATAAGTCCGCGCGTGAAATTGTGGCGGAATCAATGAAAATTGCTTCGGAAATATGTATTTACACAAATGAAAATATCACAATCGAAGAACTATAGGGGCATAAGATGGCAAAAGAATTTACACCAAAAGAGATAGTTGAACAGCTTGATAAATTTATCATAGGGCAGGACAACGCGAAAAAAGCCGTAGCGGTCGCGCTGCGCAACAGAATAAGGCGCCAGAAGCTTCCGGCAGATATGCAGGAAGAAGTGACGCCGAAGAACATTCTGATGATAGGGCCCACCGGCGTAGGTAAAACAGAAATAGCGCGCAGGCTTGCAAAACTTGTGCGCGCGCCTTTTATAAAAGTGGAAGCTTCAAAGTTTACCGAAGTGGGTTATGTGGGCCGTGACGTGGAATCAATTGTAAAGGATATTATGCAGGCCGGTGTTAATATGGTGCGCGACGACCATATGGCCATGGTGAAAGTAAAAGCGGAAGGGCTTGTGGAAGACAGGCTGCTGGACCTTTTAGTGCCGCCGGTAAGGCAGCAGAAAAAATCAATGATGACCGAAGAGGAAATAGAGCAGCAGAAGCAGGAAACCGAAAGGTTTAAGGACACAAGGGAAAAATTCAGGCAGCAGTTAAAACGCGGCGAGATGGAAGACAAATACGTTGAAATTAATACAAGGCCCAGGCAGGCGCCCATGTTTGAAATAATGTCGGGGCAGTCAATGGAAGATATTGGAATGGGGCTTCAGGACATGATGGAAAATCTGGGCGGCACCAAGGTTAAAAAGAAAAAAGTAACTATACGGGAAGCCAGGGCGATTATACTGGAAGAAGAAACCGCGAAGCTTGTGGATATGGACAAGGTGACAAAAGAGGCCCTTGAACTTGTGCAGGGAAACGGCATTGTATTCATTGATGAACTTGATAAGATTGCAAGCAGTAATGCGCATGGCAGTATTGACGTATCGCGCGAAGGCGTGCAGCGCGATATTCTTCCGATAGTGGAAGGTACGACTGTCATGACAAAATACGGCACGGTAAGGACAGACCACATACTGTTTATAGCGGCGGGCGCGTTTCATGTTTCCAAACCGTCGGATTTAATACCGGAACTGCAGGGCAGGTTTCCGATAAGGGTGGAACTTAGCAGCCTGACACAGAACGATTTTGAACGTATATTAAAAGAACCGGAAAATTCGCTTATAAAACAGTATTCGGCGCTTCTTGAAACGGATGACGTAAAACTTGATTTTGACGGCGGCTCAATAACGGCTTTGGCACAGCTTGCGTTTGAAGTAAATGAGACCACGGAAAATATAGGCGCAAGAAGGCTGCATACCATAATAGAAAAGGTGCTGGAAGACGTGCTTTTTGACGCGCCTTACGGTAAAAAAGAAAAACGCCTTGTCACAAAGGAATGGGTGGAAGGCAAACTGAAAGATATGGTAAAGGACAGGGATTTAAGCAAATACATTCTTTAAAGCAGAGGCTTGGAAGGACAGAACGTAAGATAACAAGGAGCAAAAAATGGTGAATGCGATTGAAAAGGCACGTGTTCTTACAGAGGCGCTTCCGTATATTAAAAAATTCACGGGCGCGACGTTTGTCATAAAATATGGCGGCAGCGCCATGGCGGAAGAAAAGTTCAGGAATTTTTTCATGGAAGATATAGCCCTTCTTAATTACGTCGGCGTGCGTACGGTTTTGGTACACGGCGGCGGCGATGACATTTCCGCTATGGCAAAAAGGCTGGGGAAAGAAGCCGTTTTTGTCCAGGGGCACAGGGTAACGGATAAAGAGATGCTTGATATCGCGTCCATGGTGCTGATTGGAAAAGTAAATAAGGATATTGTCCGCAGTTTAAACCTTCACAACCTTAATGCTATCGGGTTATCCGGTAAGGACGGCAACCTGCTTATAGCAAAGAAAAAAAAGGAAGGCAAAGTGGATATTGGTTTTGTGGGCGAAGTGACAAAGGTAAACACCGGGCTGTTGGACACGCTTGAAGAAAAAGGGTACCTGCCTGTAATAGCGCCCATCGGCACAGACGCGCAGGGCAACGGCTATAATATAAACGCCGACCTGGCGGCGGCTGAAGTGGCAAAAGCGCTTAAAGCGGATAAACTTATTTATATTACGGACACTGACGGCGTGAAATTACACGGCAAATATGTGGCCACGCTTCATGTCAGCGATATCGCGAAGAATATTAAAAATAAACAGATAACAGGCGGTATGATTCCCAAACTTAACTCCGCGAAAGAAACAGTAGCCGCGGGCGTAAAGAAAGTGCACATTATAAACGGGACAAAAGAGCATTCTATGCTGCTTGAAATATTTACAAAGGAGGGAACAGGCACGGAAATAGTGAAATAACCGCCTGATATAATCATGAATAACAAATTAAAAGCTGATGATAAAAAATACATAGGAAATACTTTCAAACGTTACGACGCGGTTTTTGCAAAGGGAAAAGGCGCCGAAATAACAGACACGGCCGGGAAAAAGTACATTGACCTTCTGGCGGGTGTCGCGGTAAACCTTCTTGGCTATAATAATCCCGCGGTGAACGCCGCCATGACGGCGCAGATAAAAAAATACACGCATACTTCCAACTGGTTTTACAGTGAAAATCAGATTAAACTGGCGGAATTGCTTGTGAAAAATTCTTTTGGCAGTAAGGTTTTTTATGTAAACTCCGGCGCGGAAGCGACCGAAGTGGCAATTAAGATAGCCCGCAAGTGGGGCATACTGCATAAAAATGGCGCGTATAAAGTGATAACAATGCGCAATAGTTTTCACGGCAGGACTATTGCAGCTCTTACGGCGACAGCGCAGGAGAAATTTCACAAATATTTAAAGCCGCTTCCCGAAGGGTTTATGTACGCGGACTTTAATAATATTGCATCGGTGGAAAAACTTATAGATGACAAGACCGCCGCAGTTCTGGTGGAACCCATTCAGGCGGAAGGCGGCGTGCTGCTGCCGGATAAAAATTATTTTAAAGAATTAAAAGCGCTGTGCGATAAAAAGAATGTCCTTTTAATCGCGGATGAAGTGCAGACAGGGCTTGGCCGCACGGGAAAACTTTTCGCGTATCAGAACTTTGGTTTTGAACCCGACATGATGACACTTGGAAAAGGTTTGGGCGGCGGGCTTCCGCTTTCAGCTGTTGTAATTTCCAAAAAACTTGAAGATGTTTACACGGTGGGCGACCACGGCACCACAATGGGCGGAAATCCCGTGGCGTGCGCGGCAGGCTATGCGGTATTGAAACAGATAAACACAAAGACAATGCTGAAAATGGCGCTGATAAAAGGCAATAAGCTGATGAAAGATTTGAAGCAGCTGAATAATTCCGTAATTAAGGATGTAAGGGGAATCGGGCTTATTATCGGAGTGGAATTAAAAAGCGATACCGCCTCTGACGCGGCGGCAAAAGCGCTGAAGAACGGCGTTATAATTAACGCGTGTAAGCCGAATGTGTTAAGGCTTGTGCCTCCTTTGATAATAACAAAGAAACAGATGGACAAGGCTGTAAAAGCAATTGATAAGGCGCTTTGCTGATAAAGCGTTTTTAAGAAAAAAAACGGAGGCTGTAATGATTAACAAACTTTCAAAAAAAGACCTGCTGACGCTGGATGAATACACAAAAGACGAAATTTCTCTTATACTTTCCGTATCAGAAAATATAAGGGAAAAACAGAAAAACGGCGAGATGTTTGTGCCCCTTCTTGGAAAAGCGCTGGGAATGATTTTCAGGAAAAGTTCCACGCGTACAAGGGTATCTTTTGAAATCGGAATGTTTCAGCTTGGCGGCGCGGCGCTGTACTTAAGCCCCAGCGAACTGCAGCTTGGACGGGGCGAAACAGTGGCGGACACCGCAAGGGTTTTATCCCGCTATCTGGACGGCATAATGATAAGGACGTATGACCACAGAGAAGTGGAAGAACTTGCGGCAAACGCTACCATACCGGTTATAAACGGCCTTACTGACTTTACGCATCCCTGCCAGATACTGGCGGACATACTTACCATAAAAGATAAGAAGAAAGTATTAAAGGGAATTACAGTCGCGTACGTGGGCGATGCCAATAACGTGTGCAATTCATGGATGTTTGGAGCGCCAAAGGCGGATTTGAATTTAAGGGTGGCGTCGCCAAAAGGGTACGAACCGGACCCGGCAGTGTTTGCCAGGGCAAAAAAATCCGCGGCAGATAACGGGACAGATCTTATATTTACAAATGACCCGCGCGCGGCTGTTGAAAACGCGGACGTAATTTACACTGATGTCTGGGCAAGCATGGGGCAGGAAGAGGAATCGGAAAAAAGAAAAAAAGATTTTACGGGTTTTCAGATAAATTCCGAACTGTTAAGGCTTGCAAAAAAAGACGCCATTGTAATGCACTGCCTGCCCGCGCACAGGGGTGAAGAAATATCGGCAGAGGTGATAGACGGGCCGCAGTCAGTGGTTTTTGATGAAGCGGAAAACAGGCTGCATGTTCAGAAGGGCGTGATGGCGCTTTTAATGGGAAATAAATAAAACCGCCAAAACGGCGGATTATAAAATAAAAAGCGAGGAAAAGAAAATGGCTAAGAAAGTAAATAAAGTGGTTCTTGCGTATTCGGGCGGGCTTGACACATCTGTAATCGTGCCGTGGTTAAAAGAAACTTACGGCTGTAAAGTAATAGCGTGCGTGGTGGACGTGGGCCAGAAGGATGATTTTAAAGCCACGGAAAAAAAGGCCATAGCCAGCGGCGCGGATAAAGTGTACGTGCTTGATAAAAAAGAAGAATTCATGAAAGAATATGTTTTCCCGATGATAAAGTCAGGCGGAGTTTATGAAGGAAAGTATCTGTTGGGCACATCCATTGCCAGGCCGATAATCGCCAAGGCTCAGGTGGAAATAGCGTTAAAAGAAGGGGCGGACGCTGTATCGCACGGCGCCACAGGCAAGGGAAATGACCAGGTGCGTTTTGAGCTTACGTATAAAGCGCTTGCTCCGCAGTTAAAGATAATAGCCGCGTGGAAAGATGATAACTGGACAATACGTTCAAGGTCAGAGGCCATTGATTACGCCAAAGCGCACGGAGTACCTGTGCCTGTTACAAAAAAGAAACCATATTCGGAAGATGATAATTTATGGCACATTTCGCACGAAGGCGGAATACTTGAAGACCCGGCTAAAGAGTGCCCTGAAGAAGTGTTAAGCAGAATAGCCACGATTAAAAAAGCGGCAGAGACGCCGCAGTATGTCACAATTAATTTTGTAAAGGGAATACCTGTAGGAATTAACGGAAAGAAAATGGAACCTGTAGCGCTTATCACAAAATTAAATGAACTTGGCGGAAAGCACGGCATAGGGTTTGTGGACATGGTTGAAAACAGGCTTGTAGGTATTAAATCAAGGGGAGTATACGAAACACCCGGCGGCACGCTTTTATTTGCCGCGCATAAAGAGCTGGAAGAAATTACAATGGACAGGGATACCGCGCATTATAAACAGCAGCTGGAGCTGAAGTTTACGGAACTGATATATAACGGCATGTGGTTCGCGCCGTTAAGGGAAGCCATTTCCGCGTTTATTGACAAGACACAGGAAACAGTAACCGGAGACGTAAAACTTAAGCTTTATAAAGGGCACGTAATACCCGCGGGCAAGACGTCGCCTAACAGCCTGTATTCAATGGCCTACGCGACATTTGAGGAAGATGAAGTGTATTCACAGAAGGACGCGACAGGATTTATCAACCTTTTTGGACTTCAGCTTAAGATTTTTAATCAGGTAAACAGGAAGAAAAAATAAACATATTTTTACAAAGGTGAAAAATGGCGAAGACATGGCAGGGCAGGTTTAAAAAACAGATAGATCCGGAAGCGGACAAATTTAACGCGTCGGTGTCATTTGATAAAAGGCTTTTTAAGCATGACGTGGCCGCGGGCATAGCGCACGCGGGCGCACTTTCACGCGCGGGTATAATTACCGGCGCGGAGGAAAAAAAGATAACGTCAGGGCTGAAAAAAGTGCTTGCCATGGAGAGCCGCATAGATTTTTCCAAATATGAAGACGTGCATTCCGCGGTAGAAATGGAATTAACCGCCCTTATCGGCGACGCGGGCAAAAAACTTCACACCGGACGCAGCAGGAATGATCTTGTAGCCACGGATACCCGCCTGTATGTAATAGAAGACAGCGCGTTTATAGAAAAAGAATTAAAGCTGTTATTAAAGTCTTTGTTAAAGCTGGCAAAGAAGAACACAAATAATTTTATAAAAGGCTATACGCACATGCAGCAGGCGCAGTATGTTTCTGCCGCACACTGGGCAATGGCGTATTTTGAAATGTTCAAACGCGACCTTACACTCCTTAATACTTTCAGGGAGAGGGTGTCGGTAATGCCGCTTGGTTCCGGCGCGATAGCGGGAAGCAATTTTGCCATTGACCGCGCGTACGCCGCAAAGGCGCTTGGTTTTAAAAATATTTCCGCCAACAGCATGGACGGTGTTTCTGACAGGGACTTTGCCGCGGATTTCTGCTATTTTTCCTCGCTGGCATCTGTTCATCTTTCACGTATGGCGGAAGAGATAATTATGTACGCGACGACGGAATTCAACCTTATTGAAATAGACGATTCGTTTGCCACAGGCAGCAGCCTTATGCCGCAGAAAAAGAACCCTGACATTGCGGAACTTTTAAGGGGCAAGTCAGCGGGGTTCATGGGTAATTTATTATCCATGCTGGCCATGATGAAGGGGCTTCCGCTTACATACAATAAAGATATGCAGGAAGATAAAGCAACACTTTTCAGGTCACTGGATGAAATAAAGTCATGCCTGCACATAGCTGCAAGGCTTATTGATAACATAGCGTTTAAAAAAGATAATAATGAAAACACGTTTATGTATTCGGTGGATGTGGCGGATTACCTTGTGGAAAAAGGCGTGCCTTTCCGTGACGCGCATGAAATCACGGGAAAACTTGTAGGTTACTGCGTGGAAAAAGAAAAGCAGTTTACGCAGCTTTCAAAGGCGGAACTGTCGGACATATCGCCAAAACTTAACGCGGAAATGATAGCGTCATTAAGCCCGGGAAAATCAGTGAATATGAAAAAAACGGCCGGGTCGCCTTCTGTTAAAAGCGTATTAAAACAGATAGCGGACGCGGAAAGGTTTCTTAAATAAATGAAGGCATCACAGCACGCCATTGTGGCGGTACCCACAAGCATCAGTTTATGGGTGTTGACGGGCTATAACGTATGGTATTTATTAATGTCGCTTTTTCTTGGTTTTCTTATTGATGTGGACCATGTCTGGGACTATGTCAGGGAAGAAAGAAAATTTGATTTTAAGCACATGTTTATTAAATCATATACAGGGGATTTTAAAAAACTGCATATTGTATTCCACTGCCTGGAATTCGTACCTATTGTCTGGATAGCAGGCCTTATAATAGGGGGCGAAGCGGTAACGTTTGCGGCTGTGTTTACAATAGCGTATCTTTCACACATGATACCGGATTTGCTGTCAAACAACGTCCACCCGCTTGGGTATTTTTTCATTTTCAGGGCGATAAAGAAATTTGAAATGCGTGAAATATTCCACCAGGAAGACACCTGGGCCAAAAAATAATAGAAAGATTCTATCAATTATTACGGAGGGATGATTAATGGGCCTTTTACTTATGCTTATTGCCGCGGCTTTGTTTATAACCGCCTACCATACTTATGGCAGGTGGATAGCGCGCAAATTTAAAATTGATTACACAAAAAAAACCCCCGCGCACGAACACCGTGACGGCGTGGATTTTGAACCCGCAAAAAGATACGTGCTTTTAGGCCACCACTTTGCGTCAATTGCGGGCGTGGGGCCCATTGTGGGTCCGATAGCCGGCGCTATGTTCGGCTGGCTGCCGGTTTTTTTATGGATAATACTGGGAAATATTTTTATGGGGGCGGTTCATGATTTCGCGTCGCTTGTCGTATCGGTAAGAAACGGCGGCAAATCCATTGGCGGGCTTATGGAAGAGTATCTTGGCAAAGCCGGAAAAAGGGTTTTTCTTGTCTTTACATGGCTTGCGCTTGTTCTTATAATCGCGGTTTTTACAATTGTCGTGGCTAATACCTTTACCGCTTATCCGCAGGTGGCAACAGCTTCAGGCGCTTTTATGTTAATTGCTGTTTTATTCGGTTACGCCGTATATGTTAAGAAAACTCCGGTTTTTATATCAACAGTAATCGGAGTGGTGCTTCTTCTTGGCGCAATAGCTTTTGGCGGGATCTTCCCGGTAAAATTCACTTACACTGTCTGGGTAATAATATTATTCGCGTATATCTTTATTGCCTCTGTAACACCCGTATGGATTCTTCTGCAGCCAAGGGATTATCTGAACTCGTTTCTTCTTTATATGATAATAATTGCCGGGTTTATCGGCGTAATAGTATACAGGCCGGAAATATCACTGCCTGCGTTTACCGGATTCAATGTTAAAAATGTCGGGTATATGTTCCCGATACTTTTTGTAACTGTTGCCTGCGGCGCTATTTCAGGTTTTCATTCAATTGTGGCGTCGGGTACGGTATCCAAACAGCTTGATTCAAAAAAAGACATGCAGTTTGTGGGATACGGCGGAATGCTGCTTGAAGGCATGCTTGCGGTAATCGCGCTTATCACCGCGGCTATGCTGACACAGCAGAACTATATGCTGTCTTTATCGGTGGGCAAGCCCGAAGAGATATTTATAAAAGGAATAGCCGCTTTTACCGTGAAAATGGGTCTGCCGTTTGAAGCAGGGGTTTCTTTCTGCGCCCTTGTTATAAGCGCGTTCGCGCTTACCACACTTGATACGGCGGCAAGGCTTGGCAGGTACACTTTTCAGGAACTTTTTGAAGTTAAAAAGACCAATAACCCTGTACTTGGAAATATGTATGTGGCGACAATAATAACAGTGGGAGTTGCCGCGCTGTTTGCTTTTAACAAAAGCGGTACTATGGCAATATGGCCAGTGTTTGGCTCCGCCAATCAGCTTTTGGCATGCCTTGCGCTTCTGGCTGTTACCGCTTATTTTGCCAAAAGAAAAGAAAATAACCTGTTTGTAAAGATACCGGCTGTATTTATGTTTCTGGTTACAATATCGGCGATTGCTTTTCTTATGGCAAAGAACTTTACGGCAAAAAATTACCCTCTTGCCGTATTATCGTTCCTGCTGCTTGCAACCGCTGTTTATGTGGTAAAACTTGCAAGGGATAAAAAGGTGATATAGTTGGCAAAAAAAACAGAATTTGAAAAACTTACAGGTATAATGCGTGAACTGCGCTCACCCAAGGGGTGCCCCTGGGATAAAAAGCAGACGCATAAATCACTTCTTCCGTATGTTATAGAAGAAGCGTATGAAGTCATAGATTCCGTTAATAAGAAAAATGACAACGAGCTTAAAGAAGAACTGGGTGATTTGCTGCTGCAGGTGGTTTTTCACGCGCAGATAGCAAAAGACAGAAAAAAGTTTGATATTGATGACGTAATAAAAGGCATAAATCACAAACTTATATCAAGGCATCCGCACGTGTTTGGCAATAAAAAGGGAATAAATACCGGAAAACAGGTCAAGGATTTCTGGGAAGCACAAAAGAAGAAGACAAAAAAACGCAAATCAGTGCTGGAAGGCGTGCCAAAAGGAATGCCCGCGCTTCTGCGCAGCAGAAGGCTGATAAGCAAAGCTGTGACAACCGGATTTAAATGGAAAGACGCGCAAAGCGTTTTTAAAAAAGTGGAAGAAGAAGCAGGGGAAGTTAAAAAAGAGATAGTGTCAAAGAACAAAAAACTGCTCACGGAAGAGCTTGGCGACCTTATGTTTGTAACCGCGGCGCTTGCGTATTACAGCGGAATAAACCCGGAAGAAGCGCTTCACAGGGCAAATGATAAGTTTATAAAAAGGTTCGGTAAAATAGAGGGCAAGCTGCACAGGCAAATAACGGAAAAAGAGATGCTTAAGTTATGGAATACCACAAAGAAAATTAAAAAATAGTGTTTTTTTTAAATGTAGGGCTGTTGATTTTGTTGACTTTTATTCCATAATTGTGTAACTTGTTAACTTAGCGTTATAAAGTGGAAAGGTGGCCGAGTGGCCGATGGCAGCTGACTGCTAATCAGTTGGTCCGGGTAACCGGGCCCGGGGGTTCGAATCCCCCCCTTTCCGCCATTAGAATAAAATTAAGGAAGGGTCGGTACCTTCGGCCTTTTTAAATGATAGAATGATTAAAGGTAGAAGGCACTATGGCCTTTCCGCCATAAAATTATGTTCTTGTAGGGACAGCGCTCCTGCGCTGTCCGGGTTTTAAAAGATTACACAGCCGGTATTCGGAGGACTAGTCTAATGGTAAGGCATCTGACTTGAAATCAGACGGGTGAAAGCCCTTGGGGGTTCGAGTCCCTCGTCCTCCGCCATATAAATAAAAAGCCCTTGGAGAAATCCAAGGGCTTTTTATTTATATGCGATGTAGGGACTCGAAGAGAAATTTCGCGCTGACTAAATGTCAGAAAAGCGAAACAGCGTCAGCGGAATTTCAGCGGGCCTGCGCAGCAAATTTTAGGAAAAATTTGCGTAGTAGGCGAGTCCCTCGTCCTCCGCCCAAAGGTCAACGAGCTACTATTGACAAGCGCTATCTGCAGCGTATAATCTTAAAAAAAGAAGTTTAGACTATATACTAGGTGGTAATTTTTGAACAGTCAGGAAGAACGGACATTAATTTCGTCATTAGTTGTAATATTTATAATGGCACTATGCATAAATCCTGTGATAGGGATACTTTTTGGAATAGGTTTTCTGTTGGTATATTATGCAATTATGAGAACAAAAGAAAAAATCGATAAAACAAATGCTGTGAAAAAAGAAAAAGATTTTTATATGGATGCTGCTGCTGAAATTAACGATGAAATTAACGAAGAAGAGCTTGGTATAATTAATGATGCATATATTTTGCTTGAAGAAAAAGAACGGACGCTCTTATCTATGCTGAAAAATAAAGCGAAGGAGTCTAAATAGTGAGCGATGAAGATGAAATATTAGATAAGAAAAATTGGATCATTAATAGGATGAAGACTATAGAAGGTCTTAAATCTAATTTGGAACGTCTTGCCGAAAGTTCAAAAAAAAATCTTGAAATGATGGAATCCATAGTATCAGAACAAACTAAAGGACTGCCCACTTTAGCTGGTGCGTTTGGGCAATTTTATGAATTGATTGATCTGAGAGCTGCGGATGAATTGATGAATAAAAAACATCCAGCTATTAGTTCGTCTATTAAAATTAAAACTATAGCGGCAGAGAAAAGGCTTTTGGTTAAACAACTCAAAGAAACTAGAAATTTGATTAAATATTATGAAACGCTTTTTCCGTGGTTAACGGAATATATAGGTATAGATGTAGATGAATTAATACTAAGTATTAATGAAATAAGTAATAATGAAGATGGTAATGAGGACCCCGTGCTTCAGTACATGCCGGCGGCAGAATATAAAAAATTACCTCCTGTAGAAAGAAATCAAAAAGCTTTAGACAGGTATTGGACTAAAAGAAAAACACCATGGGAAATAGGCAGAGATTATGAAAGGTATGTTGGATATTGTTATATTATGGATGGTTATGATGTTACTTTTCATGGTATTGAAGAAGGCTTTGCAGATTTAGGTAGAGATTTAATTGCGATTAATAAGAAAAATACAAAAATTATTCAATGTAAGAATTGGGCACATCACAAAACCATTCACGAAAATCATATTGCACAATTATTTGGAACCACATTAAAGTATTGGATAGAAACAAATCCTGATT
>JAFGWA010000106.1 GCA_016937715.1 Candidatus Goldiibacteriota bacterium | reverse complement strand
AAGACAGCCAATGACATGATAATACAAAATGCTACAAGGAAAATGTGTGGGATCTTTGAAGTGGTGCAATAAAACTTGCAAGTTGCCTATGATTTCTTTTGCGATACTATCCCTGTAAAATTCTTTCGGTTTATGGCATAATCTTTATAATTTAGAGAGCGAAATGAAAATACGGAGGAATAAATGGTACCACGCAGGGATTTTCGGCTGATTGCTTTTAAAATATTAAACGATACCTTTGTCAGCAAACGGTGGGTAAAAGAGTCCATCGAAGACAACATGGGCGATATAAACGAAGAACACCGCGACATCGCCAAAATATATGAACTATGCTACGGAATTTTACGCAACAAAACCCTTATTGATTTTCGCCTTTCAAAATTTATTAAAAAACCCGTTGAAGACGTCAAACTTTTAAACATCCTTCGCATCGGCTACTGGCAGATTAAAAAAATGGATTCTATCCCGCCATACGCGGCAATTAACACCTGCGTTGACCTTGCAAAGGAATTTGTCCACCCAAAAACAGGCGGGTTTATTAACGCGGTATTAAGGAACCTTTTAAAAGATACATCAGAAGACGGTATTTCAAAGAAAAAACCGGAAGAGTACCTTGCAACCACATATTCCTATGAGAAGTGGATGGTTAAATTTTTCCTTAAACATTATCCAAAAGAAGCTGAAGCAATCATGCAGGCAGGCAATGTGAAGCCGCCTTTTTTTATAAGGGTCAACACGCTTAAAACAGACGCGGAAGAACTTATAAAAACCCTTAAACAAAACTCTATTGAAGCCGAGCCGGTAAAAAACTTTAAAAACGCACTGCTTATAAAATCCGGCAATCCTATTGACTGTGAGCCATTCGCCCACGGTCTGTACTACGTGCAGGACCTTGCGTCGCAGGCGCTTGGCGCGTTTATTGACGCCGGAGCCAAAGAGAGCGTTATTGATATCGGAAGCGCGCCGGGCGGCAAAGCCGCGTATATGGCAATGTCAATGGAAAACAAAGGCGGTATCGCGGCAATTGAATCTGACGCAGGCCGCGCGCGCATGATAGATAATACAACCGCACGGCTTGGCATAACAAACGTAAAAGTAATTACCCACGACGCAACGCTGGATATACCCGCGCTGCACGATACCGCAGATAAGGTTCTGGTGGACGCGCCATGTTCCGCGCTTGGCGTAATAAGGCGGCACCCGGAAAAAAAGTGGTGCCTGGAAGAAGCGGAATTAAAAGACTTCCCCAAAACACAGCTGGCAATTTTAAAAACAGCGGCAGGCTGGGTAAAAAAAGGCGGCGAACTGTTTTATTCCACATGCACAATTAACCCCGCAGAGAACGAGGGGGTTGTGGAGAAGTTTTTGGAAACCATTGACGGATTTAAACAGGTTACAGTCACAGAAAATTCAAAATTCAGCGATTTTATAAAAAAGAAATATTTTGTATCCTTGCCGGGCAACGAGATGAATATGGATGGTTTTTTTATTGCAAAGTTTATAAAGAAATAATTTTTATCATATTGGTTTAGCCTTGGTAGCCGCACCCTTTTAGGGTGCGTTGTTTAGAATTTACATTGTTTTCGCCCTCGTAGTCGCACCCTTTTAATACCGAACATATAATTAAATTGTTCGGTATTATGTGCGGCACTTGAATTTAAAAAACATCCCGCTTCACAAATAAACTACTAAACACCAAACCTTAAAACTAACTGTCCCCTAACACTTGTGCTTATAAATCCGCGCAAGCCCGGGGATTTCCGCTCACAGGCTCGCTCCAACCGCACCCTGAAAGGGTGCGCCTACCATACCCACAACTAACCAATAACAATAACAACCTATATTTATTCTTTAAAACTTAACGAACCAAAATATTTATACTTTTTCCAGTCGTCTATCAGACCTTTTCTTACAGGATTTTCTGCGATGTATCTAATGTGTTTGCTTAACTCCTTCTCTGAACGTAATATATGATCATAGTAACTCTTCTGCCAGGAGAATGATGAATTAATGGTATTTTTGATTTTATAAGACGTTTTTTGTTTAAACATATTTAACAGTTTTAAAAGATTCGCGTTTGTTTCCCTGCCCTGAAGAATCATATGCATATGATCCGGCATAAATACATATCCCCAATTGATTACGTTATAACTATCAATCCCGTTTTTTAGAATATTCAGGCATTCAAAGATTAATTTCTCGTCATTAAAATAACATTCTTTATTTTCACAGCATAACGTGAAAGCCACGGCACTACATCCGGTATAACAGGATGCGCGCAGCCTGTGCGGTTTTTCTTTCATCTCTACCCTCTATGTTTTTAATTCAACTGCCGCACCCTGAAAGGGTGCGCCTACCAGAACCACAACAAGACATTATAAAACAATACCAAACCTTAAAACTAACTGCCGCACCTTAAAAGGGTGCGCCTACCATACCCACGACAAAACATTACCAAACAGAATAAATAATACTTACCTGTGCCATTTCAGCAAGTTAGCCCTTCTCTGTTCCAGCGTCGGGTGGGTGGAAAACAGGCTTGCCAGCATACCCGCGGTAAACGGGCTGGCGATAAGCATGTGCTGGGTCGCCGGGGTGGCGTGGGTGGGAAGCTGCTTTTTCATTCCGCCTGTAATCGCTTCCAACGCGGAAATCAAATCCTGCGGCCTGCCGGTAATATTTGCGGCTTCTGTGTCAGCGGCGTATTCCATTGAACGTGATATCATCATTTGAATTAAAATAGCCGCTATGGGCCCAAGTATCATCATTATTATTCCGCCCATGCCGCCGCCGTTATCATCATCCCTTCCGCCAAAAAACATCGCAAAGCGCGACAACATCATTATGGCGCCTGCCACGGACGCGGCTATTGTGCCTGTTAAAATATCACGGTGTTTAACATGCGAAAGTTCGTGCGCAAGCACGGCTTCAAGCTGGCGCTGGTCAAGTGTATTTAATAATCCCGTGGTTACTGCCACTACCGCGTTTTTTGGATTTCTGCCTGTCGCAAAAGCGTTCGGCGATGGTTCATCCACTATATAAACTTTGGGCATAGGAAGCTGGGCAATTGTTGTTAGCCTTTGAACCGCGGCGTAAAGCTGCGGCGCCTGCTGCGGCGTTACCGGCTTGGCTTTGTAAGCCATAAGCACCATTTTATCCGAAAACCAGTAGCTGAAAAAATTCATCCCTACGGATACAGCCAGCGCAATCATCATTCCCTGCTGACCGCCGAAATAATTTCCTATAAACATAAATAACGCAACAAAACCTGTCATTAAAAGCATCGTTTTAAAGTAATTCATGTTATTACCTCCTGAATCATTAATATTATCCCTGTACGGGGATAAAAAAAAGGCGGAACACGTATTTAACGCGCCCCGCCCCTTTATCATAACAGAGTTTTTTAAGTCACAATGTTTCTGCGTATTTCGTCCGCATGCCCGACACTACAAAGCCGCCGGTTTTACTTCCGTCCCTCTGACCATCCGTGCATCCGTCCCTCGGCTTTTCAGGCTTTCTACTTAACTGCTTATGTTTTCTATCCCACCACATCTTCTATCATTTTCTTATCTTCATCTTTTAACACAAGAAATTCTATGCCTATCCTGTACCTTTTAATATTGGAATCTTTTGCCACCCAGCGTACTTCCGCGAATGTTATTACCGGTTCTTTACGGCCTTCCACCGTGAATTCAAGGCGTAATATCTGGTCAGGTACAAGTTCCATTTCGTCAAGAAGCTGAATGCCGCCTATGCTGATATTGGCGCTTTCGGTCACTTTTCTTGATGCCTGCCTTTTAATATCATCTATTTCATTGGGAATTGATACCACTTTATATGATACGGAAATCTTTTTATCCGTTCTCTTAAACTTTCTGCGTTCAATGTAAAGTTCGCTGTCAGTCATATTTATCCCCTTTCGTCATTTTATATACCTATTATAAACCTATTGAATTTACCTGTCAATACAGCAAGTCAGCGCCGCAGTTTTTGGCAACTTGCAAGTTTTATTGCACCACTTCAAAGATCCCACACATTTTCCTTGTAGCATTTTGTATTATCATGTCATTGGCTGTCTT
>JAFGWA010000105.1 GCA_016937715.1 Candidatus Goldiibacteriota bacterium | reverse complement strand
GGTTGACAATAACAGGGTAAGCGCGTCAGACCTTCTTGATGAAATGGAAGACCCTGATTCTATGCCTGTTGACCAGTCTACAGGAACCGATGATGACGCCACTTTGGATGAAATGTTAAACGAAAAAGGGCCGGATGCCACAACACCCGATATTCAGGGCGCCATGACAGAAAGCGCCGAAGGCGTTTCCCAGGAGCAGGCAGACGAAGGTATCACGGCTGAATCCGCCGAAGAAGTGACAGGAACCGCGATTTCCCAGTCCGAGCAGATGTTTAAAAGCGAAGAAGCGGTTATGCAGGACAAAAAAATGACCAAAGAACAGATTCAAAAAGACGTGGAACTACTGTACGCGGAAGGCAAAAAATATTACGACGTAGAAGATTATGAAGGCGCGGCGGAAATCTGGGGCCGCATTATTACAAATTTTCCGACTGCAAGCGGGTTATTCACAATACGCTATTCAATAGCAAACGCGTATGAGTTTTCCAGACAATATGACAAAGCAATACAGCAGTATCAGAAAGTACTTGCCGAAAAGCCAAAAGAAGAAATAGCCGTGGAAGCCGCATACCGCCTTGGCGGATGCTATGGCAAACTTGAAAAATGGCAGTATGCCATGGAAGTTTACAAGGATATAATCCGCAAACAGGGTATGTCAAACGCAAGGTCATCAAGGGCTTATTTTAATATGGCTCTTGTTTATATGAAGCAGGGAAAATTTAAAAGGGCGGAAACAATTTATAGAAACATTATAAGATATTACCCAAACACCGCTTCGGAGATTCAGGGCCGTTTTAACCTTGCATCGCTTTTAACGCAGACAAAAAGGTATAAAAATGCCGTAAACGAGTACAAACTTATCAACTACAAATTCAAGAACACCGACTGGGCGCCTATGGCAGCCATGCACATTGGCGATACTTACAAACTTTCCGGAGATTATAAAAACGCCAGAGATGCGTATTCGCGCGTGCTTTATGAATATTATAACAACGAAAGGTACGTCAATCAGGCAGAAACCGCGCTTGAAAATTTAAAACACGCCAGACAGTTCGCGGAAAAATACGGAGAAGAAAATTTTGAACAAACAAGAGACTATACAATTAGCTATAAAGGTCTATCATTTAGAACCAGCGGAAAAGAAGCAGGATTTAATTATAACCCCAGCAGCGACATGATTAACGATAATGCTCCGATTAGAGTAAAAGCCAACAATGAAGACTAATATCCCATATTTAAATTTATCGGTGTATAAATGCATGCTATAAATTCTAAATTCACTTACAAGATAATTCTGTCATTTTGTATTACCATGTTTTTTTTGTTTATATTCTCTTCTTCTTATGCAAACGATCCTTTTCAACAGGCGAATCTGCATCTGTCTAAAGGAGAATATGAAGAGGCCCTTAAGATTTACAGGATTATAAAAAAAACATATCCCAATTCAGACTGGGAAAAAAAAGCTTATCTGTCGACAGCTTCAGCCTATGAAAAACAAGGGAAATTATCTGACGCAATAGAAGAACACCTTAAAATAATAAAAAAGTATCCCGGTAAATCAGAAGCGGAAGACGCGTTATTATCATGCGCGCGTATTAAAACAGTATTAAAAGATAACAACGGCGCCCTTGCTTTCTATAAAGAATATCACAACAGCTTCGCTCGCGGGGAACAGCGGTCATTGGCTTATTTCAACATGGCTTCAATTTACAGGGAAGCCGGCAATCCAAACGCGGCGCTGAAAGTTTATAACGAAATAATTAATAATTACCCCGAAGATGTCTGGATTCACGGCTGGGCCGCCATTTATTCGGGTGACATTTACGCGGCGCGCAAAGAATACGATAAAGCCGTGGAAACATATTCCAAAACCATTAAAAGCAAAGAAAACGCCTTTCTTGCAGGGCTGTCAGAACTTCATAAAGGGCAGGCATTTATTGAGAAAAAAGATTACGATAACGCGGAAGAGACCTTTCAGAAGCTGCTTAAACAGACAAGCCTTTTTACGGAAGAAGCCCTTATAGGGCTTGGCCGCGCGCAGATGGAAAGCGGGGAACCCGCGCTTGCAAAAGAGGTCTTTCAGTCTGTGGGCGACCTTTTCCCGGCTTCTGTCTGGAAAGTTTACGCGGATAAAAAAATCACAGAGATTGATGAACTTTTAAAGAAGAAAAAATAGTTCCGTTTTAAACCGTACGGCAGCCATTTTTTTCATGGCCGCCGTTTTTTTTTGAAAAAATTAAACTTGTGTCCGGCAATAAAATTAGGGAGAAATATGTCCGAACTTACACCCATGATGAAACAGTACCTGGAGATTAAAAACAGGAACAAAGATGCCATACTTTTTTTCCGCCTGGGCGATTTTTACGAAATGTTCGGCGAAGATGCCGTTACGGCGTCGCGGATTCTTCAGATAACCCTTACTTCGCGCGGGTCAGGCGAGGACCGCAAAAACAAAATGCCTATGTGCGGCGTGCCTTTTCACGCCGCAAACAATTACATTTTAAAACTTATAAACCACGGCCTTAAAGTGGCCATATGTGAACAGATTGAAGACCCAAAAGAAGCCAAGGGCATAGTCAAACGCGAAATAATAAAAATAATCACCCCCGGCACCGTACTGGAAGACGCGGCGCTTGAAAAAAAGGCAAACAATTACATCCTTTCAGTTTATCCCGTTAAAGACACGGCAGGGCTGGCTTACATAGATGTATCCACAGGGGAGTTTTGTGTAATGGAAATTTCAATTTCTTCCGGCTTTGACCACCTGATTGATGAAACAGAGAGAATAGCGCCGTCAGAAATACTTATCCCCGAAAGCTGCACGTCAGACAGGGACATTTCGCGAGCGCTTGTATCCCGCCTGCGGCACTCTGAAAAACGCAGTTTTATAAACCCTTATCCGGACTGGAACTTTAACCACGATGTATCCTATTCTAAAATAAAAGAACACTTTGGCGTTATGAACCTTGAAGGTTATGGGATAGAAGATAATGACGCCCTTATAGGCGCCGCGGGCGCGCTTTTAACTTACATTCATGACACGCAGAAAACAGAACTTTCACACATAAATTCAGTTAAAACAAGAACCACAGGCAGTTTTATGTACCTTGATTCCGTCACGTTAAAGAACCTTGACATAATGGATTCAGGCGCGCGCGCTGATAAAAACACAACTCTTTATTCCGTGCTGGATAATACGGAAACCGCAATGGGCGGCAGGGAATTAAAAAAGTGGCTTAAAGAACCCCTTATGGATACAGATGCCATAGCGCAAAGGCACTCTCTGGTATCATTATTTATTGAATTCAGCCAGTTAAGGACAAACTTAAAAAGCCTTCTTGCGGAAATATCAGATATTGAACGCATTGCCGGCAAGCTTGGCGGCAACGCCGTAAACGGGCGCGACTTAAACGCCTTAAAACGCGGTATTATTAATGCCGAAAAAATACATAAAATTATAAAAAGCTCCGACGCGAAAGAACTTGAACGTTTTAATTTATCAAATGACACCCTTGAAAAGACAGCCAAACTTATCTCGGACGCAATAACCGAAGAACCTCCCATCACCATAAAAGAAGGCGGGGTTATAAATCCCGAGTATGATCCGGAACTTGCAAAGATTAAGGACATAAGCACAAACGGCAAAGGGTGGATAGCGGCCCTGCAGGAAACCGAACGTAAAAGTTCCGGCATAGGTTCGTTAAAAGTGGGATACACATCCGTATTTGGCTATTATATAGAAATCAGCAAAGCTAATTTAAAAAACATCCCCGCCAATTACATAAGAAAGCAGACACTTGTTAACGCGGAAAGGTTTATCACACCGGAGCTTAAAGAGTACGAAAGCATGGTGTTAGGCGCGCAGGACAGAATAAAGACCCTTGAATATGAAATTTTCTGCAGGATAAGGCAGCAGATTTCGCTTTCAATAAAAGAACTGCAGGCGCTGTCGTCGCAGATAGCCGAACTTGACTGCCTTATTTCATTTGCCGAAGCCGCCATCAACAACGGCTTTACCTGCCCGGAAATAACCAAAAGCGATGAAATAATAATTACAGACGGCAGGCACCCTGTGGTTGAAAACAGCGTTGGCAGAAATGAATTCATCCCCAATGACTGCGCCCTTGACTGTTCTGATAATATGATAATGGTGATAACAGGCCCCAATATGGCTGGTAAATCAACATTCATGAGGCAGGTGTGCGTAATAGTAATAATGGCGCAGGCAGGGTCGTTTGTACCGGCAAAATACGCCAAGATAGGAATAACAGACAGAATCTTTACGCGTATAGGCGCTGCTGACTACCTTGCGCGCGGCCAGTCCACCTTTATGGTAGAAATGATAGAAACCGCGAACATACTTAATAACGCTACAGCCAAATCACTTATCGTTCTTGATGAAGTGGGCAGGGGAACTTCCACCTTTGACGGCGTTTCAATAGCGTGGGCGGTCACGGAATACATTCACAACAACATAAAAGCCAAGACCCTTTTTGCCACTCATTATTATGAACTGACGGAAATACAGGATATTTTAACCGGCGTACAGAACTATAATATTCAGGTAAAAGAGTACGGCGGCAAAATTGTGTTTATGCGTAAAATAGTAAAGGGCAGCACGGATAAAAGCTACGGCATTCACGTGGCGCAGCTGGCAGGGCTTCCCGGCGAACTGCTTGCAAGCGCTAAAAAAGTTTTAAAGAGCCTTGAAGACGCCAATTACACAAAAGACGGCCATACAAAACTTGGCGGGGCGCCCGCGAAAAAAGAAGCGCTTCAGCCCGATCTTTTTGCCGCGTCAGAAGAATCAGCCGTGCTTTCGGAACTAAGCACGCTTGAAACAGACAATATGACGCCTTTGGACGCTCTTATAAAAATTAAACAGATGAAAGAAAAATACAGATAACATATAACAGGGAGCAGCAATGGACATTAAAATTTTGGGATTAATCGCAGGTTTTTTCACGTCAATAGGTTTCATACCGCAGATAATAAAGGGATTTAGGACAAAAAAGATGAAAGACGTAGCGCTATGGCAGTACATCCTTACGTTTATAGGAATTGCCCTATGGCTTATTTACGGCACTATTATAAAAGACCTTCCTCTTATTGCCGCAAACGCTTTTTCGCTTGTATGCGTTACTACCGTATTATCACTGCGCATAATATACCGCAATAACTGAAATTTGTATGCCGGCTAACCCAAACTCACCAAAGCCCGTAATACGCGTTGAAAAACGCGGCGGCAAAGAAGTAACTGTTATCCGCAATCTGCACACTTACGGCAGCGCGCGCCTTGAAAAAATAGCAGGTGATATAAAAAAATCCTGCGGCTGCGGCGGAACCGTTAAAAACGGCGCAATAGAGATACAGGGCAACAAAAACGATGCTGTAAAAAGTTATCTGATAAAAAACTTACTGGCGTTGATTCTTGTTTTGTTTATGACTTCATGCAAGTCCCCGTCGGTTAACATAAACGAACCCGGTACACAGCCGTATGATTACGGCGAATTGGCGCTGCTTAACCTTGATTTTAACTCCCAAACATACTCTCCGTGGGAAGGGCAGTACACGGCAGATGGTGTCAACTTTTCTTATGATGAAACCGGCGCATACGAAGGCAGCCACTGCGGAAAATTCAAAATAGGCGCTGACGGCGATTTATGGACTTCTCCGAATACAGGTTTACAGTCCGCAAGAAGCGAACTACAGTTATTTAACACGGCTCCGTCTGATACCGAACTATATTATTCCTGGTACATCAGGCTTGATTCTTCTTATACAGAAAGTGATAACTGGCAGGTAATAGGGCAGTTTCACGACCAGCCCGACCCCGCGCTTGGCGAAACCTGGAGCACATATCCCGCTCATTCGCCTCCGCTTGCCTATAAATACAGAAATGGAAACCTGATAATCAGCGTATATAGCTGGGATACAAACAGCGTTATGGACATTGCGTCAGTGCCTTTAAGCAAAGGCGTCTGGCACAGGATTAAAACAAGGGTGTTCTGGAGCACGGAAAGTACAGGGTTTGTTGAAGTATGGCTTGACGGGGTGCCAATTGAAAGCGCATCAGCCATTACAAGATACACGGCAAAAAATTGTTTTAATAACGCCGGCAATTACATTAAAATAGGGCTGTACAGGTCAAATAATATAACAACAGAGGGAATTGTTTATTATGATAATATCAAGTCCGGTTTAACTTCGGAATCAGTGGATTAAATATAAAAGGAGAGTGACTTATGAAACTTTGGGATTCGTGGCTTTTACTTGCTTTTGCATCGGCATTTTTTGCGGGATTAACGGCTATATTCGGAAAGGTGGGCGTTGCGGGAATTAATTCCAATCTTGCCACTTTTATCCGCACCGTGATAATTATCGGAATTATCGCGCTGATAGTAAGCTGGAGAAAAGAGTGGCAGCCGTTAAACACCATTTCCGCGCATACTCTTATTTTTCTTGCCTTATCCGCGATAGCCACAGGCGCGTCCTGGCTTTGTTATTACCGCGCGCTGCAGTTAGGGCCCGCGTCCCGCGTCGCGCCAATTGACAAACTAAGCGTGGTTTTTGCCATGCTTCTGGCTTTTATATTTTTAAGGGAAACAATCACCTGGAAAATAGCAATAGGCGGTTCTTTAGTCGCCGCCGGCGCGATATTTCTGGCATTACCGTAAAAGTATTTCCTGAATTTTCTGTAGAGGCGCAACACGTTGCGCCTCGTTTTTATTTGCGCTTTTGATTTTGCTTCGGTAGCCGCGTCCCTTTTGGGCGCGTTTTTTAAGTTTTGTTCTTTAATATAAAAACGCGTTACATCGCGTCTGGTTATATGTTTATAGGGAAAACTTTTGTGATTACCGTCTGGCATAAACCAAATTAAAAATTCGGACACCCTAAAAAGTTTTCACAATAATGCGGAACCGTATATTCTCCGCCATCAGTAACAACTATTGTATGACCTAAGACGGTATATGTACCGACCGGAACGTTAATAAAACCATAACTTGTACCGGACCCCGGACATTCTGTTGTATATTTCCAGCCTAACGGAATAAGTTCTATTGTCATGCAGTTTAAAGATAAATCACAACTGTTACAATTGCTGTCCGGATGTCCCATTGTTCCATGAATCCATGCTCCGCCTTCAACCGCGCCTATATTAGTTGAAGTCGCTATAGGTGTCGGATAGGGTGTGGCTGATGATGTTGCCGTAAAAGTGGGTGTGATTGTAAAAGTTTTTGCAGGAGTATTCGTATAAGTATTTGTGCCTGTAAAAGTATCAGTAAAAGTGGGCGTGATTGTCGCGGTTTCAGTCGGAGTATTTGTATAAGTGTTTGTGCTTGTAAAAGTATCAGTATGCGAATACGTTGGTATAAATGTTGACGAAAAAGTATTGGTGACAGTAACAGAGCCAAGATATAATTCAATATCCGTAACCGCGGCAGGCGACTGATGCCTTGAACAGTTTACGGCTATTAAGATTGATGCTGTGATGACTAAAATCCCAATTTGTTTTCCCATAACATGTTGGACATCAACAATCCAAAATAGTTTCTATATTTTGATTATCTTTGGTTTCAATTTAGCATCCACGGGTCTTCAGCCCCGCGGATTTAAGTTTTGGTATTTAATGTAGAGGCGCAACACGTTGCGTCTCGTTTTTTTTGCTTTTGATTTTGCCTTGATAGCCGCGTCCCTTACCCGGCCGCCGCGGCAATTAGCTGCTATGGCTGATATGGCAGGTCACTTTGTTTAGATTTTTATATTTGATTTTGCTTTTGATTTGGTAGACGCGGGTCTTTAGCCCGCGGTTGGAGCGAGCCTGAAAGCGGAAATCCCGGCGATGAAGCAAATATATGAGTGAAAGAAGCAGGGAATGTTAAAATACGTTTTAATTATTTGTAATAGAAAAATTTATAACACCGCCAAAATCAAAATCCCGCGGGCTAAAGACCTGCATCTGCCAATACAAAGACACGCACCCTAAAGGGTGCGGCTACCGGAACAAAAGATCCGGACAATCTCTCTATCCTCCGCAGTTTCTTCCGCTTTTGCTTAACTGCTTTATGCTTATAGCTTAATTTATTTACTTCCGTCCTCCGCAGTTTCTTCCGCT
>JAFGWA010000104.1 GCA_016937715.1 Candidatus Goldiibacteriota bacterium | reverse complement strand
ATACAAGAATACCAATTTGCGGCGCGTACTGAAAAAATATACCCAAGCCATGTAAAACTGAGGGTCGGATGCACGGAGGGACAGAGGGACGGAAGTAAAAACAAACATCAAATCAACTGCCGCGGGCTGAAGACCCGCGTCTACCAGGTCTGAACCGAGCTCCCATTATTGCGGCGCATACTGAAAAAATATACATAACCCCTGTAAAACCGAAGAGACGGACGCACAGAAGAACAGAGGGACGGAAGTAAAAACAAACATCAAATCAACTGACGCGGGCTGAAGGCCCGCGTCTACCAAAACAAAAAACAAAGTCAAAACAACGCATCCTAAAAGGGGCGGTTACCAATACCAAAACAAAACAGGTGGTGGGTGTTTTTTTTCAGCGCGCGCAGATTACACAGACCAATAAAAAAAGGGCGCGGAATAATTCCCGCGCCCTTTGAATTGATAATCAGTTTTAGCTTTTAATAAACTTTTCGCCTTCTTCAAGAATCTTATTTAACACCTTTTTTTCTTTTGCTTCCGCGTAAAGCCTTACTATTGGTTCCGTGCCTGACAGCCTTATCATTGCCCAGGTATCGCGGCCAAGCATAAATTTATACCCGTCAACCGTGATAAGTTCAAGGACATCAAAAGAACCAAATTTATCATTTTTCCCGTTTTTAAGTTTTTCAATTATTGCCTGCATTTTTTCATTTGTAAGCCTGAAATTTTTCCTGTCATTAATAAATGGGCCTGTTTTCTCTTCAAGTTCCTTCAACAGTTCTTTAATGGGTTTTTTACTTTTGGCGACCATTTCCACAACAAGAAGGCACGCGATTATTCCGTCTTTTTCCGGAATGTGGCCGTGTACCGTAAGCCCGTTTGATTCTTCGCCGCCTATCACTATTTCTTCTTCCTGCATTATCTCGCCTATGTATTTAAAACCCACAGGTGTTTCATGAAGCACCCTTTTATGAATTTTTGCCACAGCATCCACCATATGCGATGTGGCAACAGAGCGGATGACAGAACCGGGCCAGTCCCTGCTCCTTATCAGATAATCAAGGAGCAACGGAAGTATCTTGTTTGCCTGAATGTAGCTGCCGTCGCTGTCAATTATGCCGTAGCGGTCAGCGTCGCCGTCCGTGGCCACGCCAAGCATGGCTTTTTCTTTCTTTACCGCGGCTATAAGATCAGCCACGTTTTTTTCAGCCGGTTCCGGCGGAAACCCGCCAAAATACACGTCCCTGTGGTCATTTATAACCTTAATATTGGCGCCTGCTTCAATCAGCAGCGTATCAAGATAACCCCTTCCCGTGGCAAACAGGGGGTCTACAACTATTTTCATTTTTGATTTCTTAATCGCCTTAAAGTCCACAATTTCCTTAATCCTTTCAAGATAAAACGGTTTTGGGTCAAAATAGGTTATAAGCTTCTTTTCCATGGCTGTTTCTTTTTCCATGAAATTAATTGTTGTCTGTTCCTTAATATTTTTTTCTATTTCAGCTGTCTCTGCCGGAGTTGCCGGCCCGCCCCAGGAAGGGCTGAACTTAAGGCCGTTGTATTCAGCCGGGTTATGGGAAGCCGTAAAATTTATGCCTCCGGCTGCTTTTCTTCTGATAACTTCATACGAGATTACAGGCGTAGGCGTGTCCCTGTCGCATACAAGCGACGGTATGCCGTTTGCGGCAAGCACGCACGCGGTTGTTTCGCAGAACTTCTCGGAAAGGAACCTTGCGTCGCCGCCCACTATTACGGGTTTGCCCTTAAGTTCATCTTTTGTTTTAATAAAATCCGCTATCGCCTGAACAACTATCTTCACGTTTCCAAACGTGAAGTCATCGCTCATTATCCCGCGCCATCCGGAAGTCCCGAATTTAATCTCTTTTGTTGACATAATTACCTCCTGTATTTTCCCTGTTTGGGTTTAAATTCTGTAAACAGGAAATATGATATATTATTTTAACCTCTTTTACAACTGCCTTATTTTCAGCTGAAATCTGACGCTATAAAATCAAAATAATCAGTATAACGTTGCGAAATCCACCAAATAATAACTTCTTATTTTTCTGAATTTTTTGTAATAAATTCAGCTGCGCGCTGCCTTACTTCTTCTTCGTGCCCCAAAAGCAGATGTCCGCCGTCATTAAGCGCCATAAAATCACATTCTGGAATCAGTTTTGAAATCTTTTCAGCGGAAGAAAACGGCCCCATTGGGTCATCTTTCGCGTGAATCAGCAGGACAGGCACTTTCAACTTTGCATAATCATACCCTTTTGCCATATCCATATTTGAAACATACATGTCATTTATTATGCCGTCTGTTTTTTTGCTTACAGGAAGCGCAGACATTAAAATACTGTCAACAAACCCCTTTTTTTCGCTTTCTCCCATTTTTACGGCTATATTCTGCGGTATACCTACCATTGCCAGCATGCTTTTTCCGAAAGCCCTGATAACACCCCAGTATAGAAAATCTGACCCAAAGAACATCCGCATAGCCTGCTGCGGCGGCATTTTTGCTTCATTAGGAACGTTAGAAGATATCATAATAAGCGCGGAACATTTGTCCGGGTAATTAATCGCAAACTGCAATGACGCTGCAGCGCCCGCTGAATTTCCAAGTACAGCCGCTTTTTTTATTTTCAGCGAATCCAACAGCGCGGCAAAAGCGTCTGCCTGACTTTTTGGATCTGATTTTTCAGGTTTTAAGACTGCGCCATAACCAAACCTTGATGCCGCAATTATTTTAAATTTATCTTTCGGAAGATACATATCAGCAAGGCCATAACACTGCCCTATTCCTCCGGTTATGCCGTGAGATATTAAAACCGGATATCCGCTGCCGGATAAAGAGTATTCGGCTTCTCCCGCCGCACTTTCAATTATCAGCGGATTGTGGAATTTTTCCCTGTTTTCAGCTTTTCTCATTTCCTGCTTAAACCCGCCGGATGCAGCTAAAAAAACAACCGCTATTAAAACAAAAATTACTCCGCCGATTATTATTGATGGTTTCATCATATTATCTCCTTGTTTTTGTATAAAACCAAAGTATTACAGCTGCTGCAGCGCCAAACGCGTTAAATACAAAAACCATCTCAAGCCCGCCGCCCGCTCCCAGCATCATCATACCCAGCGTCATGGCCGCAAGCGCAGGCAACATAAACACCGTAAGAGAAAGCATAACAACGGCAAATATGCTCCCAAGAGGTTTTTTATTCAGCATAAGGATTACGGCTATAACACAGGCAGGCACGGCGAATGTTAGGTCAATCACGTGCACAGGATTTGTAAAGAAATTGTTTTCAGCCACTGCCTTTGGCACCGTTCCATTTATCAGCGCGGGTATGACATCACTTAGCCACAGGATACTGAAAATAATCGCAATCATACCCAGAAAAATCATTGCGGCAACAGAGGCGGCAGAGTGTTTCTGCGGAATATTTTCTGCATCTGTTTTTATACCGGAAAAATAAAACACAAGTCCAAAAAATGACAGCCCAAGAATTGCGCAGTATACCAGAAACAGGTAATTAAAATGAACGCCAAAAGCATAGATAGAATATGAATAGGCTATATATACCATTGCTCCCATCCATATACTCTCCCAGAACTTTCCGCCTTTTTTCATTAATAACGCGGAAATAATCAGCAGGGGTGATACTATGGCCAGGTTAAACGCATCCTGCCCAATTCCCTGTGAAGCATAGGACAGCGATTCCTTTATGTACGGATTCTTAACAAACACGGATAAAAACGCGGTAACAGCCATTGCAAGTGCGGTGATTACCGAAACAGCCGTAAAATCCCTTTTCTCTTCCATATAATCTCCTGTATTTTTTATTATATAACAGTTTATAATAGCCGTATTTAAAAAAGAGTTTTTATGACAAATGAAAAACTGATTGATTTTTTAAAGCCCTGTAATTGCAGGCAAAGGCTTGCTTTTGCGGGTTTTTCTCCTGTTTATGTTGTCGGAATTTTAGCGTTTAGAAATAATATAGCAATGGAATATTTATGTCAATATGGAATTTGGATAATATAGGTTAATAACCGCAACGTAATTGATAATAAACCCCGGGCCGATTGATAAGGGGGTGTCTCTTAGAGAGAGACGGTGGACCGGCCCGGGGCTTTTCTTATTTTGCTTTTTTTATTATTCCTGCCGGTATATAGATTTCGGCCCTGAATAATTTTTTTCCGTTTACCCTGTTTTCAGAAATCACATAAAAATATTCAAGCCCATGCCTGCCGCTTTTTTTAAGCCATGAGCCGAATATGTAATTAAGGCTTGATAAAAGCATTTCAGCCCCGCCTTTATGCACAAACCTTGCGTATTTACCTGAAGGTATGGTTTTTTCGGGCTTGCCGCATTCTTTCTTTTTATTCTCGTAATCGTTTACCGAAAAAATTTCAATAGGGCTGTCCATTGATATTTTATTTAAATCTTTCCCGCATCCGCAATAAGCGGTAAAGGTTTTACCGCCTTTTTTTTCAAGTTCAGACGCCCTTTTAAGCCTCTCAGACATCACACGCTTTAATGTGGTCTTTTTCAGGTTCCCGTAAACGGTAAATGATTTCCCCTTTACAAAATCAGGGTTTGTATTAATTCCACCGCCCAGAATATGGTCAATATCTTTTCCCGTAAGCCTCTGCCTTTCAAGGTAATAGAAACGGCTTTTTTTCTTTCTATATTCGGCAGGAGCCATTTTAAACAGTTTTTTAAAGGCCCTTGAAAAAGCTTCATACGATTCAAAATTATATTCATAACATATATCGGATATCTTTTTTTGGGATAAAAGAAGTTTTTGCGACGTTAAAGTCAGCCGCCGGTTTCTTATGTAAACGCCTATTGTTTCCCCAAAAAGCATTTTAAACAGGCGCCAGAAGTGCCCTTTGGAAATGGCAGCAACCTGTGCCGCTTCGGTATATGTGACATTATTCTTAATATTTTTCTCAATGTAATCAACAGCCCTTTTCATATTAGGGCTGTATCTTTTATATACCATTGCGCCGCAACCTTTCTCCCCGTGGATATACTACAACAACAACCCCTTAAAACACTTGACTTTTTTCTTCATTTTTACAGATTTATTAACCCCTGTTAATAAACAAAAAAGGCCCCTTTTTCAGGGGCCTTTTTTGTTTATTGCCGCATTATCTACCTTTTGTGCTTTTTTTCCTGTATCTTATATTTATATACAATTTTTGTTTTATTTTTGAAATTACTTTCTTTGCCTTTAAATAAAATATGTTTGTCTTTTATCTTTGTAACAACTTCCGGGCGGTATTTATGACAGTCGGAAACAAACCTGTAATTTACCCTTTCAATTATCTCCCTGTCCGTAAACCTGAAAACATTTCCATAATGCGGCCTGAATTTATCATGCGTATTAATAACAAAAACCTGCGGCGCAAGGCGAAGCCTTAACGCCACTTCCATCCATGACATACGCTGAAGCCTTAATTTATACACAGTTTCCGGTTTTACATTTGCTTTATTCGCCAGAAAGAACACAACAGGCAGTTCTTCATCGGGAATGCCGTGGTTTCTGATAACAATAACATCCTTTTGCGGCACCCTGTTATATTCGCTTATTGACAGATAAAACCCGTTTAAACCCGCATCATCTGCCGAAAGCCCAAACCTTACATCCGCGCGAACATTAATAACCGCCACCGCAAGAATTATTACAGCCGTACCAAACAGCGCTTTTAAGATTGTGTTTCTCATTTTATTACCTCCTGAAATTTTTTAGTTACAATAATTTGACGCAGGAGGAGGGGGAAAGGATTACGTAAAGATGGAGGCTTGGAAGGTTGGAGGCTTAGAGGCTTGGAAAGCTGGATGGTCAGATGCTTGGAGGCGTAGAAGTTTGGAAGGTTGGCACACAGCAAGTACATAAAAAATCTAAACAACGCACCCTGAAGGGTGCGGCTACCACTACACAAAACAATAAGGCGCGGGAGATTATCCCGCGCCTTTTAAAGTACATTATTTAATTTGTATTACTTATACCAAATATCTCCTGAATAAAAAAATCCAGATCAACAACCGCGGGCTAAAGACCCGCGTCTACCGTATCTAAACCAAATTTCCGAGCTGAAGTTTTTCCAAGCCTCTAAGCATCCAAGCCTCTAAGCATCTGCCCTTATCAGTTCTTCGCCTTTTCCGCGAAGATTTTTGCGCCTTTGATTCTTTTTCCGTTCATTTTTTCCACCACCTGGTCAGCCTGTGTGGAATCCACATGCACAAACGTATTGCGGTCCTGCATGTCAATACGGCCGACCTGGTTGCCGCCTATGCCTGTTTCACCGGTTATGGCGCCAAGAATATCTTTTACCTGCGCGCCGCTGCCCTTGCCTACGCTTAAAAATATCTTTGTCATTGTTATATCACTGTCCCTGCCTTTTGACCTTGTATGCCCGGCAGGCCTGTCATCGCTTCTGCCGCGGCTGTAAGAGCCGGCGCCATATCCGCCGGAACTGCGTGAACCGGATTCTCGTGAACCATAACTGCGCGAACCTGAACCGCGTGAACCTGAATTATGCGAAGAAAACCTGCTGCTTCTTTCGCCGCCTCTTTCAGCTGATAAAGAACGTTCCGGAGCATTAATATCATCGTGAGCGGTGCCTGTGCTGCCTGATTCTTTTTCCATTGTCATTTTCATAAGCGCGGCTGCCACGTCTGTGGAGGAGACATCAGGCGTAAGCATAGCTTCCACCGCTTTAATATGGTGCTGCAGCCCGCCTTTCGCGACAACTTCTTTAACTTTTTCGGCGAAACGCGCAACCCTTAATTCTTCCATTCCCATTTTTGTGGGAATCTTTTCCTGCTTAATCTTTATCTTCGCGTACCTCATGATTCCGCGCATTTTAAAAATTTCATCGGGATAAACAAAGGTAAACGACTTGCCTGTCCTGCCCGCCCTGCCTGTGCGGCCTATCCTGTGCACGTAATATTCTTCGTCCGCCGGTACGTCATAGTTGAATACCGCGTCAATGCCTTCCACGTCAATACCGCGCGCGGCCACGTCTGTGGCTATAAGGATATCCACTTTGCCGTGCCTTACTTTGTCCATAACCCTGTCGCGCATAAACTGCGTCTTATCGCCGTGAAGCGATTCGCACAGGTATCCGCGGGAATTAAGATGGCCGTAAAGGTCATCTACCATCATCTTGGTATTGCAGAATATTAGCGAGAGTTTAAATTCGTTCATATCAAGCAGCCTGCAAAGCGCTTCCAGCTTTGTGCCGCGTTTTAATTCATAATAGCACTGCTCTATGGAAGGAGCTGTCAAGATTTCACGCGTGATTTTAATGTGCTGCGGGTCTTTCTGATACCTTTTTGTGATTGCCATGATAGGCGCCGGCATAGTGGCGGAAAAAAGCACTGTCTGCCTTTTTTCAGGGGCTTTCTTAAGGATAAGTTCAATATCTTCCACAAAACCCATGTTTAACATTTCATCCGCTTCATCAAGCACCACCATTGCGCAGGCAGCAAGCGACATTGTCTTTCTTTCAATGTGGTCAATAAGCCTGCCGGGTGTGCCGATAACAATCTGCGCGCCAGCGCGCAGCGCGCGTATCTGCCTGTCTATCGGCTGTCCGCCGTAGACCGCAAGGGTCTTTATGCCCTTTTTATACTTTCCTATTTTTCCTATCTCTTCCGCCACCTGTACAGCAAGTTCACGCGTGGGGCACATTACAAGCGCCTGTACGTTTTTGTTCTTTGCGTCCACCATTTCCAGAAGCGGTATTCCAAACGCCGCTGTCTTTCCTGTTCCTGTCTGCGCCTGTCCTATAAGGTCAACGCCTGTCATCATAAGGGGGATTGTTCCCGACTGAATTGAAGTGGCTTCTTCAAACCCCATGTCTGTCACGCCCTTTAAAATTTCCTGTGACAGGTTTAGTTCTTCAAACTTTTTCTTGTCCATTTCTTTTTCCTTCCGCTTACGGCACATGGCCATAGCTAATTAAGATGGGCCATGCAGCGGAAAAAATATAATGTATTCATAATAATGAAAACATCGCAGATTTCCGGGCATTATAAGCCCGCTTCGTGGGATTTTCTTGCAGGGATGTTTTAAATGAAAGTGCCCTTTTGAAGCACACACACAAGTTACAATTCCTTGCCCGGCAGTCATCCCGCTCAGGTGTAATGATTATACTGTATCAACACGTTAAATACCACAAAAATTATTAATTTATTTTTTGGAATACAGGTAATACAGCTGTTTTACGCCGTTTTTGTCCACGGCTTCGCCTGATACCTGCGTGAAATTATTTTTATAAAACTTCTTATTATTGTTTTCCTGGTGAAAAGGGATGCCGGTTATTATCTCTCCCGGTTTTGACTTGGCATACGCCATTAAGCGCGACATGGTGGTGATGCAATTGCCGTAAACATTAAGCGCTTCCTGCCCGGCAATATTTACTTTTACAAGCCTGTCTTTGCCGTTGTTAACTCCTATTCTTATTTTCCATTCCGCAAGTTTATTTCTTTTGTTTTCTTCGTTTAATGTCTTTAACCTGTCCATGAATTTTAAGCCGAATGAAAAATTTACATCCGCATCCTCGCGGTTTCCAAGAAAACATACAAACGCGCCGTCGCCTAAAAGTATTAAAAGATAATCCCTGTAGTCTTTTAAAAGGTCTCCCAGAATTTCATTGAACTGCGGTATCATGTGGTCGCGCTGGGTTTCAAGATCGGCTTCGGTGCTGGACCGGATATCCAGGCCAATACAGGAATTAGGATATTCCAGCCCCGGTTTTAATTCGCCTGTCACAGTGGGCGCGAACATATTACTTGGCCTTAAAACAGAATCGTCTGTGCCGTCTGTCACTTCGCATTTATATTTAAACCCGTCGTAATATTCCATATCTTCGCGGAAGACCATTCCGTCGTATTTGTAATACACCGCCTGCGTGTCAGAAGGAGACTGCTTAATAAATTTTTCGGCTGTTGTCCTGGCTTTTGCAGTGACCACAAACAAAAGCGTGTCTTTATCCTTAATTTCCTCGCCGGCGCCGTAAGGGATATTTTTAATTTCATCATTTCTTTTTACAAAAGTGCCGCCAAAAGAAGCCGGCTTATTCATGGCAATGGGGTGTTTCGCGGTGGTGTCAGGGGGCCATCCGTCATAAAGGCGCCAGCAGTTCTTGTCCCATTTTATGTTAGCCTGAATGCGGCTTAAAGAACCTTTTTCATCGGCGCAAAGTTTAACATCAAGATTTTCAAGCTCCCTGCCTATCAGGTATGTCCTGCTTTTATCCGTAAGAAAAATGGTTTCCTGCTTCCCGCAGACTCCGCAGCTGAATACAAGTTTCATATTGGCAATTTCCTCCTAATTTTTAAATATTATACCATATAATAAAGGCTTTTCTTGTTTATATAAAGAAAATAACCTGTATAAAATACAGGAATATATTTGAAACAGCCGCTTTTTATGTTATATTACGCTTACAGGTTTTTAAATATTAATTAAGGGGATTTTATGAAAAAAAATCTGCTGATTTCCGCGTTAATAATTTCTTCATTCCTTATTATATACTCCTGCGGTAAAAACCCGGCATCCCCTTCAACCCCGTCAGACCCGGTTTCCACAAATACGGCTGAACATACAGCTACATATACAAATACTGTGCCGCCCGGCTCTACAAATACTTTCACTTATACCGCTTCAGAAACAAATACAGTTCCTGCCGGTTCCACATTTACAAACACCCCCACACCTTCCGCGGATTCTTATGAAACTGACAACGTTTATACTGACGCAAACGAAATTACAAACGGTGAAACCCAGACGCACAGCATTCACGTCTGGGATGATGAAGACTGGATGTATTTTAACCTGACCGAAGAATCGTGTGTTTCCATAACCACAGCGGATTCAAATTACTGTTACATAGAAGTTTTTGAAGAAGCTGACACGGTAAATTCTTCCTTTACATCCACCATAGGCGGCGACGGCAGTACCCCTGCGGTAATACTTGATTACTGTTACGTTCCGTCCGGAAAATATTACATTAAAATCCGCGCGTTTAACTATGAACCGATAACACAGTACAAAATAACCATTAACTTTGCCCCTTCGGTAACCGAAACCCCAACTGAAGAAGAAACCGCAACTTACACTTACACAACAGAAGAAACCGCAACATATACTTATACCGAAACCCCCACTGATACGCAAACCAATACCCCCACCCCGTGGCCCACGGATGTTTATGAAGACGACAGCACCTCATTTAATGCGCGTACAATAGCATCCGGCAGCACCGAATACCACACCCTTGCGCCGTCAGGAGATGAAGACTGGTTTAAATTTACAATTCCATTTTATTCTTCCGTGACGCTTTTTGCACAAAGTGATGACCAACGATACGACCTTAGAATGTGTTTGTCCCGTGATTATTCCGGTTTCCTTTCGCAGGATCAATGTGTCCAGGGTTCAGATTTTGAAACATATATCATTAAAGAACTTGAAGCCGGCGATTATTATTTACAGATGTATGACAGCAATCCTGACACAGGCGTATTCTACAACCTGCATTATGTTGCGGTTTATGACACGCCGACAATTACAGAGACCATAACCCCTACAGTTACAATAACCGCCACGGTCACGCCCACCAAAACTCTTGGCCCTGATATATATGAAGACGGGGATGATGTTTATACAGGGGCTAACGCGGCTTCTTCATCGCCCAATTCCGAAATTCACAGCGTTTATCCTGCAAGCGATTCAGACTGGTTTGTATATACGGTAGGCGGGACATATACTTCCAGAATTTACTTTAACGTTGACGGAAGCCAGGATGACACAATTGGAATATATGTTTACGACACAGAAGGCGCGCCCACGTCCGGCGGTTATCCGGATAATTATCTAAGCGGCGCCTGGTTGGGCGGAGCAAATGATAATGAAACCTATTTTGACACAAACCTTACCGCAGGCACATATTACGTAAAAATAACAAACTCCTGGCCGATATATGAATACAGCCTTCATCACGAAGAAATGACATTTACAATAACACCCACATATTCAATTACTCAGACTTTTTCCGTAACGCCGACAATTACCGTTACGAGCACCATTACAACAACACCGGGCGCGTGGACAGCCGCAGCTTACGGTACGCCTGCTGTTTCACAATGCGCCGCGCTTGCTTCCAACGGCGCTGATTATTCCTGGGGCTATACAGAAAGTTACAATAAAGTTCATATAAACGGTGTTTCTGCAGGTTTTACAGCCGATTACACAAAAATGGGAAAACGCTGGCTTGCAAAATCAGCCCTGAATGATTACGCGGTATACCCTTTTGGCGCCGGCGGAATTTACGCGCGCTACAGCGGCGATTCCTGGGCAGGTTCACTTGGTATAACCGTGGGCAACGGTACGCAGCCCTGCATATACATTGACGGTGAAACGCCATATGTGGCATATATAAATTCCGACGCCGGCGGCAGCGTAATGGTAAAATACCTTACTTCAAGCTGGGTGCCATACGGTTCTTCCAATTTCACCCCTGCTGTATCCACAGACGCGGCCCGTTATAATACGATTTCTATGGACGGCTATAACGACGCAGGTACGCTTAAACTTTATGCAGCTTATGTGGATACCACTGATAATAACAGGGTACATGTAAAATGGAAAAATGGAACACAGGACTGGGCAGACCTGGGAGGCGTTGCTTACAATTATGACGTTGAAGCTTCAAGCGTTGATATAAGCGTTATAAACGATGCCGCTGTTTACGTTATATTCACGGCAAATACATATCTGCCCGTTGTATGCAGATGGAACGGTTCTTACTGGACGGATTTGACCCCTTCGCTCTTCGCCTGTTATTCAAAGCATAATTCAATACACGCGGTTTCCGAAAATGAAATTTACGTATCATTTATAAACACAGGCACAAACAAAGCAATTGCCGCAATGTTTAACGGCGCAGGCTGGATATATTTAAACAGCACGTCGGGATATACATCCCCTGTTACGGAATACCCTTACATTATAAAATCCGCGGAAGATGTGTATTCAGGATTTATCTCTGGCGGATATATGGGCGTTTATAACTATCAGTAACAGAATACTTTTTACCGCAGTATATAAAATAAAAAAGGCGGGGAAAAATCCCCGCCTTTTTTATTTTGTAGAAAAAATTATTTTTTAAGAATAAGCTGTTTTACAAACCCTATCGCGGCTCCGCCTATTGCTCCGATTCCGCCCCACTTTAACGCAAGTTCATTTCTAAACTGAGAAAACGGTTCGCTGATATCAGCGCCAATGTCGCCAAAAAGTCCGCTTGATAATAACTTTGGAAAAAATTCCGCCACAATGCCGCCAAGCAGCGCTCCTATCCCTGCAAGTGATAAAACCTCTTTCACATTTTTCATTATTTCCCCCTGCTGTTATATTTGATTTGACTTGCCTTGTTTTTTTTAGACCCCCGGAGTTGATAAAAAGGGTTTGGGAGGGGTTTCTTATCGTGGATACTCCGGGGGGATTGCGATTATTATAATTACAAAATTAAAGAACTTTTTTACCCTTATCATTATCCACATTTTAAATATGCCATAACAAAGTACATTTGTCAACCTTGCCTTATCGTATCTGTCAACGCAAAATAGAAATGTCCTATTTTCTGCAAAATAGAAATGTCCGGTTTTCAAAGTACAGCCTGCCAAGAATCCCCGGTT
>JAFGWA010000103.1 GCA_016937715.1 Candidatus Goldiibacteriota bacterium | reverse complement strand
GTCTTTAAATGCACGCGCCTACCGTGACCTTAAACCGCATGGTTCTTGTTCCGGTAGCCGCACCCTTTTAGGGTGCGTGTTTTTAAATCCAACTGCCGCGCCTACCGTGACCTTAAACCGCATGGTTCTTGTTCTGGTAGCCGCACCCTTTTAGGGTGCGTGGTTTTAAACCTGACTGCCGCGGTCTAAAGACCCGCGTCTACCATGGCAAATTGCACAACCATCATAACCGAGCCTGCAAACTGGTCCGTGCTTCTTATGCTCGTAAACCAGCTTCATCGCATTAATTTTCGATCACATGTTCGCTTCAACCCAGCTGCTGCTACGCTGCCGTACCTCCCAGCTGTGCCCGTAGCAGGGGGGATGTGAATAACTTATTACTGCTAATTCACACCGATGTTTAGGTTTATCCAAAACGGTTTGCGTCAATAAACACGTGCTATAAAAACAATTAACAAATCCATAAAACGCCAATAAAAACAGACAGATTAAAAACAATAACAGTAACACGATAACGCGAGATTCGGCTGGTTTTGATAGTAGTCTTAGTTAACATAAGATACATTATGCGACGTTGAGAATATTTGTTTTGTATGTGGAAAACCTGTGCGTTTGTTTCGTGGTTTTTGCCATGATTGGCTTGAATTGTTTTGTATTTCTACTTGTAACTTGTCAGCTGTAACTTGTCATTTGCAACCTGTCAGCTGTAAACTGCAACCTGTCACTTGTCTCTAATCAAATCCTGCGATATTTGCCCTTTTACGCGTATTTCCTCTAATTGCTGTATCTGTGTGTCAATTTCGCTTATAAATGCGTCGGAAACGGCTTTTAAGGCGGTATTTTTAGCTTTTAGCCGGGATATCAAGGCATCTATGTCGTTTATAATCAGTCCCTGCCTGGTATATATGGTTTTAAGCAGTTCGGCCTTATCAGAGCTGTTTGTATGGCTTATGCTGGCCTGGTCCAGAAACTCGTATGCCGCAAGGCGGTCAAATTCCAGTTTGTCGCCATAATTTATGGCCGTTATAAGGCTGTCAGTGATGTCCGCGGGATTTTTTAAGGATTCGTACAAGCCGGGCCTTTGGCCAAGGATTTCCAGTTTAACCTGATCACTTTGATGCTTTAAACTGTTAATTTCATTTATAACCCGGCTGCGCCGCTGCACTGTGCGCTCGCGCCGGTTTCTGTCGGCGAAATTCCATAAAGACGCCTTTGCCGGGTTCAGCCTTAAAGTGTTGAGAATTTTTTCTTTTTCGGCAATTGTCACAAGCAGCGCCTGATGCTTTTTAACAGACTCATATGCCGAACCGGTTAAAGCCGCATCGGCAGGTAAAGCCGGCCGGAAAGCTAAAATTGTAATCAGTACAAAAATGCATTTTTTAATCACCGGTTTTCTCCGTTATTGAATATTTCTGAATTTTGTACTGCAGTGTGGTCCTGCTTATCTGCAGTTCTTTTGATGTTTTTGTCTGGTTGTAATTATTGTTTTTCAGAGACGCTTCTATAATTTTTTTCTCAAACGCCTCAACCATATTTTCAAGGCCGCCGTTTCCGGATGATTCCGCTTCAGCGGATGTTTTTCCAAGGGCGTCCGTGATGTTAAGTTCGCTGCCGGCAGACAATATCACTGCGCGTTCAATTATATTCTGCAGTTCCCTTACGTTACCCGGCCAGCCGTATGATAGAAGCGCGTTTTTGCCCGCCGGTGTAAATTTAAACCTGCCGTGTTTTGACGCGAATGTTTCGGCAAGCGCCTGAATATCTTCTTTTCTGTTCCTTAAAGGTGGTATATTAACGGGGAAAACATTTACCCTGTAGAACAGGTCTTCCCTGAATTCCCCTTTTTTTATAAGTTCTTCAAGGTTTCTGTTTGTGGCGCACAAGACCCTTGCGTTTGTGGATAATGATTTACTGCCGCCCACGCGTTCATAAGTTTTATTTTCAAGTACGCGCAGCAGTTTGACCTGAATGTCCAAAGGAATGTCGCCAAGCTCGTCAAGAAAAAGCGTGCCGTCCTGCGCGGTTTCTATTCTTCCCCTTCTTAGCTTGTCGGCGCCGGTAAACGCGCCTTTTTCGTGGCCAAACAGCTCTGACTCTATTACGCCTTTGGCATACGCGGCGCAGTGGACGGGCACAAAAGGCCCTTTTCTGCCGCTTAATTTATGTATGGTGTACGCAATCAGTTCTTTGCCTGTGCCGGTTTCTCCGGTAATTAGAACTGTGACATCGTTTGCCGCTATTTTAGAAATGCTGGTTTTTATTGAATTTATTTCCGGGCTTGTACCCGCTATTTCGCCAAAAGCGCTGTCCTGCTGGCTTACGTAAAGGTTTTTATCTTCTTTTATTTTTTTAATTTTAAGCAGGTTTTCTGTTTTTATTTCAAGTTCTTCAAGCGAGAACGGTTTGGGGACATATTCGTCGGCGCCGGCTTTCATGGCTTCTATGGCGCTGTTTATGGAAGAAAAAGCGGTCATGACAATTACGGGTGAATCCGGGCTTAATGTTTTAAATTTTGAAAGCAGTTCTATGCCGGTCATCCCGGGAAGTTTAATATCGGTTATAAGAATATCAAATCCGTTGTCGGCCATAGCTGTCAGGGCTTTTTCCGCGGATTCAAAGGCGGATACTTCATACCTGTCTGACAGCGCGGTTTCCACTGATTCGCGTATGTTTTTTTCATCTTCTACAAGCAGCACCCTGTTCATAATTTACCCTTTTTCTGCCCTATTGTAATGACAAATACATTAAGGCCGTTTTCTGATTTGTATTGAATTCTGCCGCCGTGTTTTTCAATTATGTTTTTTGTAATTGCAAGGCCTATTCCCATGCCGCCGGGCTTTGTGGTAAAAAACGGTATGAATATTTTTTCTGCCGCGGCCGCGTCAATTAACTGCGCGTTATTGGTTATTGTAATTGCGCGCGCGGGCTCGTTATATGTTATTTTAACCGACGTAGCGCCTGCTTCGTAGCTGTTTTTAATAATATTTTTTACCGCCCGTTCCATTAAAAGCGTGTCTATGTTTATAGAAGCTGTCCGGGGGTTCACTTGTATTTCCACATCCGGGTACTGGTCTGTTATAAGCGTCATAAAATCGGCTGCGGGAATTTCTTCGCGCATAACATCTTCCTCTTTTGCAAAGTGTATAAAGCGGTCGGTTATGTTATTCAATCTCATTATCTCTTCGCGTATCTTTTCCGCAAGCTTTACGCTGTTTTTTTCCTGTCCCGGCCTTTGTATAAGTTCTGCCAGGGTGTGAATCGCGGCGGCCGGGTTTTTAATTTCGTGCGCCAGCCCCATGGCGGTTATCTGAATCTCTTTAAAACGCGTCTCCTGTGATTCTTTAAGCGCTTCCACCATATTATTTATCCCCTGCTGAAGGTATGTGATTTCGTCAAATCCGGACGGTATTAAAGGGCTCTTTTCGGCGCCTGATGAAATCTGTTCCATTGCGGTAACGGTCTGCCCTATCCTTTTTGTGACAAAGTAAGAGAATATAAAAGCCAGAATCATGGAAACCAGAAGCAATAACGCCACTATAGTCAGCTGTGATTTTTTAATATTTGTAAAAGCCTGAAGCGACTCCCCTTTCTGTTCAAGGGTAATGGTACCGTAAGTTTTTCCATTTCTTGAATAGGTATGGTAATACTTTTTTATTGGTACGCCGTTGTCAAAAAAAGTGACGGAATACTGCGACCCCATTGCCGTAATATAACTGTCTAAAAGCGGCTGCGACTGTGAAGTGGAAGCGCTTATACCGCCGTTTTTGCCAAAAAGGGTTATATCGGTTTTCCAGAGCGCGGCCTGCTTTTTAAGGGTTTCCATAAAAACCGAATATACACCGGTTGACGAGTACTCTTTTGAAAGTGAAAAAATGATAGGTTCCGTGAATGAATCAATGTGCTGCGCGACCGCTTTTAACCTGCTGTCTGTTTCCGCGTCAAGGATGTTTTTAAAAGCGGTGTTTACAAAAAGGTTCAGCAGAAAAACATTAATAAGCAGTATCGCGGCAAAGCCGGTAAAAATTTCCCATTTAAGCAGTTTTTTATGCTTCATTTTCAGAAACTGACGGAAGAACCAATTCCCGCGGTGAAATAGCTGTAATTGTAAAGGCCGAATGTTTCATACTGCATGTTGGAATTATAATCCGTAAATGAGGCTTTGGCTGAAATTTCCCACCATTCAAATATTGAATGTTTAAGGTCAAGGGATACAGTGTAATTGTTGTCTTTCTGAAGGTCCGGTTTGTATAATCCTTCTTTATCCTTTGCATATCGGGTGTTATAGTTAACCGCTTCCACCATTAAAGCAATAACAGCGGTTGTGGTCTGCCCTTTGAATAACAGGTCGGGGATGCCGTAATGTATGGTGAAGTTAAGCGTGTGCCCCAGATAATTGTAGTAATTTTTTATGTATTTGTCGTCTTCGGGTTCTGTGGTGCCAAGCTGATCGTAATAGTTCTGGTTGGTCAGTTTTACCGTAAGCCCGTACCCGAAAGATATGCCGCTGTAGTCGTCAGCGTAATAAGGGATTTCAAGGGTTAAGCGTGAATACTTATCAACCCTGCGTTCGTCGGTCAATACTCCGTCAAGGTAAATGATTTTCTGTTCGGTATAGGGCGTATATTCGTATGAAAATTCAAAGTTTGTAAACCAGCCGGAACTTCCCCATTTGATGTTATCAGACGCGTAGATGTTGTATGAAAGGCTGTCTTTCTCTTTTGTATATGTGTTGGGGTTTGTGTTGCTGCCGATAAGTTCCTGAACGGACGGGTCTGATACAAGGGTTGAATAATTGGGAAAACGCCTGTCGGTGTATTTAAACCCTGCCGCGATTTCATTACCCATATCCCCGATGTCAAAGATGTTGATATTTTCAAGGTAAAATCCTTTATCGGCATAATCATAAAGCCCTTTGCCGATAACTTCATCCTGAGTCTGCTGCGAAAAGTCCTTTCTGTAAAAGCCGCGAAGCCTTAATTCCCAGCCGCCCGGGTTAATTTCATAGTTAAAACCGTAAGAAATATAAGCGTCCAGCCACTGTGAAAACAGAAACCGCTCGTCGTCTATGTTAAGCGGCTGTGCCGTAGAGGCGTAGTTTAAAGTAACGGTGGGTATAAACCAAAGCTGAGGCAATAAATCCGTGTTTACCATAAAAGAACCCGCGGCATCAGCGGCGCCGCTTAGTTTTTTCTGAAGTTCTTCATCAACGGAAGTATAAGGATAAGCAAGGCTGGCGTTCAGGTCAAGCGCGGGCGTAAATTCCCACGCGAAAATACCGGTTATAATTAAAAGTAAAAAACATAATGATAAATATAATTTCTTCACAAAAAGGCCTCCTTGAATATTTTTTTATGGATTAATTATAACCTTATAAACTGATAATTTCAATTTTAAAATTTATGCGTGACCGACAGAGAAATATATAAGTTATTCCCTGTGGAATTATCCGAATAACGTAGAAAACTGTATTCTGGGCGGATTTCCGCGGACATATCCTCTGAAAATTGATACCCCGCTTTAATATTCGCGGAATATGAATGGAAGATATAATGCCCTGCCTCGGGGATGTGATATTCTTTAAATGATAACTTAAGGGCAAGCGACAATGGGTCAAATTTTTTTTTAAAAGAAGCATAAGCGGAGTATTTTTTAAACGAAACGGCCGCGTCCAGGCTTGCCGCTTCCGCGGATACATTTAAAGTAGCTCCGGCGGCATCATAAATATCAGCCGGTTTTATTGAATATAATATATAACTTCCGGATATTGCGGCTGTAAAATCATCTTCAAAATAATATGAAGCGGACAGTTCGGGCGCTGTAGTTGTGTAAGATATGTGGTTTTTTTCTGAATCAGCCCTTCTTCCGGTATAATTTTCATTTAACACCGGATAACTTACGGTATCTACCGCAAAAGACGCGCCGGGTGTTATTTCCAGGGAATCAAATGTTATTGAAGGCAAAATTAAAACGCCGTGGGATATAAGCCCCACAGGATAACCGGTTTCTTCTGCGGCTGTTTCTGTTGCCGGAGAATAATAAGTGCTGCCGGTATAAAATGTATAATTGCCTAAAACTGAAAAAATATCATTTATGGAGGTGTAGTAAGAGGCCCCCGCCGAGAACGCGTTTGTATCAACTGATGAAAATGAATAAAGTGCTGTTATCATAAACGCGCTGTCTTCAATTTCCGCGTAAATATCCGCTGAAATGCCTTTTGTCCCTGATGTGTTAAAAAATATTTCTGCCGTAAAATCTGAAGGCAGAGCAAAAGTGGGAATAAAAAAAATAAATATTAAAGGCAGTAATGTTTTTCTCAAAAGAAGGCTCCTATAAATTAAAAAGGGCCGCTTTTAAGCGGCCCTTTTTAACTGAATTTATCTTTTTCCTGACCCTGATTTTGCCCTTTCCTGTGTTCTTTCCTGAACCCTTTCTTTTGCCTGTTCTTTCTGAGTTTCGGACATATTCTTATTCATTTTCTGTGATTTGTTTTTGTTCATTTCTTTATTACCGCTGCCGTCCTGATTGCCTGCTCTTTCCTGTTTCATTTCCCTTGCCCTTTCGCGTGCCTGATTCTTCTGTTCTTCGTTTAAGCCTTCCCATTTTGCTTTAACTTTTTTGGCGGCTTTTGCTTTCTGTTCGCCGTTCATTTTCTGCCACTTTGCGTTTGTCTTTTCTTTTGCTTTAAGTTTTTTTTCTTCTGACATATTCTTCCATTTTGCCTGCGTTTCTTCCATTACCTGTTCCTGCTGCTGCGGGTCAAGTGTTTCAAATGCCTGTTCCTGTGCCGCTGTCTGTACCTGCTGTGCTGTCTGTTCTGCCGCGATAAGCTGGGTGCCGGATAAGAGCAATCCTGTTACAAGTGCCAAGATAATCTTTTTCATTTCTTCCTCCTTTTTGCCCCATTCAAGGGGAAATTTTAATTATTAGGGTTTAACATTGTCCACCATAGCAGTTTGGAAACTATATCTATATCCTGGCCGTTGAACGCGGAAGATGTAAGGTTAAGTTCAACGTTGGTGAATTTAATGATGTCGGCAAAATCCCTGACTGTTCCGTTCCACTGCTGAATTTTACCGTAATCGTTTATTAAATACATTTCTGTCTTTAACCAGCTTCCGTCGTTGTATCTTTTGAGTTCAGTCCATTTAAGGTCAGAGTTAAGCAGCTTGTTTGGAGCTTCGGTAAGTTTGACAAATTTTACTGCGTTTGCATCAAAGCTGTTAGATACCGCCAGATAGTTTTCTTCAGGGTTTAATGTATTGCCTGTTGTGGAACCCGTGGAAATCCATGCGGCGTATTCAATGTCGCTCTTATCGGGATAAATTAAGCTTACTTCGTTTGTAAAGGTCTTGTCGTCTGCCATTTTTATCCAGCGGTATTCCATTGGGTCGTGCTGCCATAGCATGGTTCTGTCTGCAACAAACTTCTGGTGTTCTTTTATGTCGCCGTCAATCCATAGTGCTTTTTCATATTCGGGCAGCACCCATAAAGCGGAATCTGTACCCAATTGTTTTGGCTGCGCAAACAGGTATTTATCATCCGCATAATTATCGAACACTACCATTTCATAACCATTTCCGCCAACTACCGCTTCCTGATAACCATATTTTAACATCGTTTCAACGCGGTGTTCGGTATTTGATATAACGACGCGTTCCTGTGTCCTGTAGAACTTTGGCATATCAATAGAAACCCACGCTTTCTGCCACGCTGAAGCGGGTATTATTTTTGGAAGGGGCGTATTAAACATATTCATGGCGCGAAGGTAATCTATTCTGTCATCCCTAAGCGTGATTGAAAGCAGGTCCACCTGGTTCGGTGTGGGCCTGAAAACATACTCTTCAATTCTTACCCTTCTGCCTTTAACGTCTGTCATATTTTTGCCAAGATGAAGGTCGGCTTTCATTTCGCCGTTAACAAACCGTAAATCTTCCCAGGAATGTTTTAAAGCGGAGTTCATTTCGCCGCGCAGTTTGTTTTTAAAGTGGTGACGTATGCGTGACTGCGCATTTTTTGTGTCATTCGCGTCTTTTCCGCCAAGCGTCAGTTTAGTTTCGGCTTTCCCTTCTGTTTTGCCTTCTTTTTGAAGTTTCTTCTTAATCATATACTGAATAACCGCATCGCCGTTTTCCTGTTTTAACTGCCTTATTACTTTTATTTCTTCCCTCATGGAATCAAACCTGCGTTCAAATTTCCACATAGAGCTTAAATCTGAAGGTGAAGACGGCCTTAAAGCGCCTTTGTTAAGGCGCGATTCTTTGCCTTTTCCAACCATGATTCTATTATTGTTTCCCTGCGCGAAAAAAGCCACAAGCCCTTCGTTTACCCCAAGTGAAGCGCCGTTGTCATCCGCGTCTATTGCAAGTTCTGTCCCTTTTATGGCAGCGACTGCCATTTTAGTATGAATTTCAAATGTGGAATCCGTGTCGCGAAGTTTATCAACAACGGCAAGAAGGCGGCCCTTTAAAAGGTTAAAAACCGTTACTGCTGATTTGTCTCTTTTCAGTTCGGTTAATTTAAGTTCGGCATTGGACTCAAGGCGAACCATTGTAGCGTCGTCAAAGGTGATTTCAATGTAACTGTCAGAAAGCGTCTTTATTGACGCGCCTTCAAAAACAGGCATACTTATAGACGCGTTAGCCCGTTTTTTAGCGCCAGGCGCTGTTACATACGCCTCTCCGCCGTAATCGGATACCACGGCTATTGAGTGAATAATTGAAGCCGCATTTAAGTTTAAGGACATAAATACCAGGCAGATTACCGCTAAGAGTGTTCGTGTTATGTTTTTCATGTTATTACCTCCTAATTTTATTTTCCTGCATCATATTAATAGCAATATACGTGCCGGAAAAAAAGCTATAAAAATAAGGGGTTTTTATGGGAAGGGTGCCGGATTTCCGGCAGGAATGAGTATTTTTGGGCAGTTTATTTCTTGATTGGTGCTGTTGGTAATTTTGCCCTGTCAAACCAGAGATTTTCAATTGCCTGAATTGTTCTAAAGAATTCATCCACATCAAATGGTTTGGTTATGTAGCAGTTTGCCTTGTTTAAGTAGCTTTCAGAAATATCAGAAGGCGCGTCAGAGCTTGAAAGCACAATGACCGGTATTGAAGAAAGTTTTGGGTCGTTTTTTATCTGTACAAGTACTTCCTGCCCGTTAACTTTTGGCATTTTAAGGTCAAGCAGAATTACATCCGGCACGGGCGCGTTTTTATACTGCCCTTTTTTGTTCAGGAAATTAAGGGCTTCTTCCCCGTCTGAAAGTACAATTATTTCATTGTGTTTATTTTTCTGTTTAAGCGCCTCTATAGTAAGGCGTACGTCAACAGGATTATCGTCCACTATTAAAATTGTTACATTTTCCATTAATAAGTCTCCTTGTTAGTTCTTTAAATATTTTACATTATAAATTTCCGCCTTACAACTGTAAATATTGATATTTAAGTTATACTGTAAAGGTTTGTTTTCTTTCTGTACAGGGCGGAACCTGATTTAATAATGCTTATCAGATGGGCGTTTTCAAAAGGCACCGTGAAAAAATACATTATGCCCTGCTGCCTTATTTTTGTCTCTGTTTCCCTGCAGGTGTCATTACTGATGACTATAACAGGAAGAAGGTCATCCTGTTTTTTAAGCAATTTAAGGTTTTCAAGATCTGCCTGTGTTAATTTGCCGGAAATTGTATAAATAACAGAGTCGCAGCTGATTTTGTCAATATATTCGGGGAGGTCTTTGGAGTAAAAATGTGTGATTAAATAACTTGCGGGTTCCAGCAATTCTGTAAGGCTTTTTAATATCGGGCCGTGATTTCCGAAATAAAAAACAGTCAGCCTGATGTTTTGTGTTGATGTTTCCTGTTCCATAAAATCTCCTGAATAATTTTTATTATACCCGGGTGGCACTGGAATTAGGGGAATTTGGGGGTTTGGGAGGGTTAAAACGGCCAGTGCCGCCCGAAGTATGAGGTAAATTGTTAAGCTTTTAAAGAGCTTTATATGTTAAGTGTTATTTTTTAGGTGGCAGCACTGAACTGGGGAATTAGGGGGGTTGGGAGGGTTAAATCGTCCAGTGCTGCCATGAGTCATCTGTGTTTTGTTTTATAAGAACGCTTTACGTTATGTATATAAGCAATATGCGTGCCGGAGTATTTTTTATTATTTTTAAGGGAGAAATCAGAACGTTTACTGCTGCATAACTCCATTTTGCAACAGTTGGTGTATGATTTTTATGACAGTTGCGTGAATTAAGCAGAAAGCAGATAAGCAATTAAGCATAAGCGAAACACCTTATACAAAGTTTGTTCCTGTCCTTATACGGTTACGCTTTTGTTTAACTGCTTATAGTTTAAAACGCTTTATTTTAAATTAATCTTCCGCGGGCTAAAGACCCGCATCTACCACGGATAAACCGATCTTTAGTTCTTACCGAGCTGCCGAGCTGCGTTCTTTAATACTCTATTCCGTATTTATTTAACTTCCTGTAAAGCATATCTCTGCTTATATTCAGGGCTTTGGCCATTTCTGTTTTATTTTCGCCAAAACGGTTTAAAGCCCTTATGAAAAATTCTTTTTCCGCTGTCTCTATAAAGTTTTTTAAAGTTCCGGTGTTTTGAATGTCACCGCCTTCGTTTAATCTTTCATCCTGTGAAGTCTGCGCGGGCAAAGGCTGCTTTCTTCTTACGGCCTCGGGAAAGTCGCTTAGTTTTATAACCTGCCCTTCTGACATTACAACCGCGCTGTTTACGGCGTTTTTAAGCTCGCGTATGTTGCCCGGCCAGGTATAAGCCATTAATGCTTGCAGTGTTTCTTCTTCTATATTTTTTTCAGCGCCGGATTGATTTATAAAATGATTAATAAGCAGCGGGATATCTGTTATCCGGTTTCTTAAAGGCGGAACGGCTATTCTTAAAACCGAAAGCCGGTAATAAAGGTCTGTCCTGAATCTTCCGGATGCAATTTCGTCTTCAAGCACTTTGTTGGTTGCCGCGATTATGCGGACGTCTGAATGCAGTTCCTGGGTGCTGCCAAGCCGTCTGAAACTTCCTGTTTCAAGTACCCTTAAAAGTTTTACCTGAGACGCGCTGTCCATTTCGCCTATTTCATCTATAAAAAGAGTGCCGTTATCGGCAAGTTCAAAAAGCCCCCTTTTCTGGCCCGCGGCGCCCGTAAACGCGCCTTTTTCATGGCCGAATAATTCGTTTTCCAGAAGGTCGTGGGGCATAGCGCCGCAGTTTATTGCGATAATGGGCCCGGCTGAACGGGCGCTTTGAATGTGAAGCGCGTTGGCGATAAGTTCTTTGCCTGTGCCGCTTTCACCTTCTATAAGAACCGGAAGCCCGGAAGGCGCAGTTTTTTTAATGAATTTCATCATATTTATAACGGGTTCAGATTCGCCTATTATTACAAGGCGGTCATCCTGCGTGTCTGCCGTATGTTTTAAAATGTTTTTGGGGGCGGAAAGCTTTTCTATGGCCCAGATAAGGCGTTTTGAATCATCCGGAAGGATAAAATAATCGTCAATATCCATTTCAAAAAGTTTATTCATAATTTCGTCCGCCGCATTTCTTTCCGCTATTGCGGCCACTTTTGAACCGCTGCGTTCATCGCGCAGGCGTTGTATAAGCGCGTAAGAAGTGTCAAAGTCAAAAGAAAGAGATATCAGGGCAAGGTCAAAATACGGGATAATTTCGGAAGGTACGGAAAAATTTTCCTTTTTTTCAAGGTATAAAAATTCAGCATTATTGGAAGATACCAGTTGTCTGAAATAATCCGCCTTTTCTTTTGAAACATAAATAAGTATTTTCATTTAATCCCCTTTTAAACATTATAACAAATGCGGGAATAAATTAACATAGCGGTTTTACAGGTGTTATAAACGGTTAAATTCAATCTGCCGCGTGATGCTGTTTAACGGGAAGCGTAAATTTAAATACAGAGCCGCCGCTTCCTTCTCCATCGGATTCAACCCAGATTTTTCCGCCGTGGCGCTCCACAACTTTTTTACACAGTGCCAGCCCTATTCCGGTGCCGGGAAATTTATCTCTGGGATGAAGGCTTTCAAAGATTTCAAAGATTTTATCAAAGTAAACTTTATTAATACCAATGCCGTTATCGGCAACCGCAAATTCCACGCTGCCGTCCTTTATGGCGGCGGTTATATTTATCTGAGCCCGGGGTGACCTGTTATATTTAAGCGCGTTTTCAATAAGGTTTGATAAGACCTGTTCAAGCCCTGTGCTGTCCCCTTCAATCCGGAAAGACTTATCAAATTCCGTTTTATACGTTATTAACGCGTTTGGATGCATCTGCTGATATAAATCTGTTAACCGGCTTATCAGGCTATTAATATCAATACTTTCAATACCGCTGTCAAAGCGCCCGGCTTTGGCATACTCCAGAATGTCGTGAATCTGCGTTGTCATACGCGAAGCCGCGGTGGAAATAAAGCCAAGCATCTCTTTACCTTCCGCGTTAAGTGACGGGCCGAATTTTTTCTCTATAAGCTCCGAATACAGGCGAAGGATGCGAAGCGGTTCTTTAAGGTCGTGTGATGAAACATAAGCGTACTGTTCAAGGTCTTCGTTGGAACGCTTTAATTCTATCATTGTTTTTTCAAGTTCGGTGATTTTATCTTTAATACTTACGCGCATTTTTTCAAAATTTTCAGCCAGTACGGCAATTTCGTTGTTGCCCTGAATTTCAATCGCGTAATTCAGATCTCCGGCGGCAATGGCTTCTGTTGCTTTTGTAAGCTTTGTAACCGGCAGCAAAGACCTATAGACAAACAGCGTAAGCAGCAGCAGCCCGGCAAAAAAAGAAGCCCCGCCTGATGCCACAAATCCCAGATAAAAAGGGCGTATTTCAGAGTATTTATCTTTTAAAGGAACGGTATAAATTATATACCAGTCCCATGCCGGATAATGCCTGAAAACAAACCAGTAACTGACCCCGTTGATTTTTTCGTTAAATTGTCCGCTGCCCTTCGCGATTATCCTGTTTTTTATTGAATCGGGAATAAAAGCCCGCAGAATCTCTTTGTGCGCCGGATGCGACAGTGAAACGCCGTCCCTTTGTATAATGGTAAAAGAGGCTCCGTTTTCCATATTTATGCAGTAGGTTTTGTGTATGTCAAGCAGGGCTGAATCCTGAAAAGCTTTAATGTAAATTGGAATGTTATGTGAGAGTTTTAATCTGTCATTTTTCCTTTCAAGAATTCCTATAATCCCGTCAAATCTGTAGTTTACAACCTCTGTCCTGCTGTTGTTTATCATCCTTGCAAGGGCGGTATTTGTTAGCAGAATAAAAATAGCGGAAGAAAAAATCAAAGTAATACACGCAATAATAAAAACGGTTGTGGTTATTGATGTGCGTCTTTTCATTGTTCATTCCCCCGCAAAACGGGCCTGGTCAATAAGCTCCATCGGGAAGATAATCCCAAGTTTCTTGGCCAGTTTCATGTTTAATATGATTTCGGCGCGGTTGGACCGGGTTACCGGTATTTCAGAAGGTTTTTTACCTTTAAGGATTTCAAGCGCGGTATAAGCTGAATATTCTCCGAATTCAAAATTATCTTTGGCGTAGCTAATAACGGAAATGTTTTCAAGGTGTGTTGATACGGTGCCGGTTATTTTCTGTATATGATTTTTCACAAAAAGTTCCGCTTCTAAATTGTCCCAGTTTTTTATTCCGGAATTGTTTCTTAAGAGCAAAGCATCAGAAGTTTTCTGCATCTCCAGGAAAGCGTTTTTCCATGATTCAAAATCTGATACAAATCGGATTTCTGAAAATGATAATTTAAGAATTTGATTATAGTATTTAAGCGAATCTCTGTCCGTCAGGGTGTCGCCGGTCAGCATTGCGATTTTACTGCCTGTTGAATACTTTTTCATTGCTTCTATAAGCTCAAGAAGAAGCTCCACTTCAACCTGGCCTGTGGCGTTTTTGTACGGGTATCCATATTTTTTTTCATCCCAATTTACGCCGTTAAATACAACGGGAATATCAGAATTTTTGAAATATGGCGCTATTACATATTTGCTTGCCGCGTCATCAAATGCAAGAATTACATCTGGTTTGTATTGATTTATTTGTGTTACAGCCTGTTTGGCTTTTTCCTGTAATTTATTCTTACCAGTAATGTTTTTCGAGTCCATGTAGAAGATCCGGACTTCGATACCTTCCGACCGAAGGATTTTAAGCGCTGAATTCCGGCTCATCATATTTGGGATGTATTCAGGGTGGTAAGAATCAATAATGAAAATTTTTTTCCCGTGTACTGATATTTTTGAAACCGGTTCTGAAGTTTTTTTACAGCTTATAAAAAACGCGGCCAGATATAAAATTATCAAAAATAGGAATAACTTTTTCATAATAAGCCCCTGATAATTATATTAATTTCCTTTAATAATAATAACACATTAAAGTTATAATACAATCAATCAGTTGTATTATATCAAAAAACTAAATATCTATGTGATGTTTTAATATAATATATTATTTGTTCTTGCCGCAGCAAAGCTTGTACTTTTTTCCGCTTCCGCACGGGCATGGGTCGTTTCTGCCTATTTTGGGCTGGTCGCGCCTTATTGTTTCCACTTTGGACGGGGCTTCCCCTGAATTGGCGTACATCTCCCTTTCGTCCAGTTTTGCGGGCTGCTGTGCCGTGGGCATTGAAAATTCGGGGCGCAGTTCCTGCGTGCGGGAACTTGCCTGCCTGCGTCCAAGCTGGTTTTCGTTTACCACCTGAACCCTGAAAACAAATTCCACGGTTTCGTGTTCAAGGCTGACCATCATTGACTGAAACATGTCAAAGCCGTCTTTTTTGTATTCTATCAACGGGTCTTTGTGAGCATACGCCCTAAGCCCGATGCCCTCTTTAAGGTGGTCCATATTGTACAGGTGTTCTCTCCATTTGGTGTCAATGACCTGCAAAAAGATGCTTCTTTCAATTTCCCTCATAAGCCCTTCGCCAAGGGATTTTTCTTTTTTATCATAAGCTTCTTTAACAAGGTTAAATACGTCTTCTTCAAGTATTTCCCGTGTAAGCTGCGATACGTCTTTTGTCTTTGGGTCTATTGAATATTCCACGCCATATGTTGAAAAAAGCCTGGCTTTAAGCTGTTCGTAGTCCCATTCTTCGGGATAAACTTTTTCAGGCGCTATGTCAAAAATAATGTCTTTAGTCACTTCTGATATCATTTCAACTATGGTGTCTTTAATGTTCGCGCCCTCAAGGATAAGCTGGCGCCTTGAATATATGGCTGTCCTCTGCTGGTTCATGACATCGTCATATTCAAGCAGGTGTTTTCTTATGGAAAAGTTATGCCCTTCAACGGATTTCTGGGCGCGCTCTATTGATTTGCTTATCCACGGATGCTGAACTTCTTCGTCTTCTGTCATGCCAAGCCCGGTCATCATGCCCTTTATTTTTTCCGACCCGAAAATACGCATAAGGTCGTCTTCAAGCGAAATAAAAAAACGCGATTCGCCGGGGTCGCCCTGCCTTCCGGAACGCCCCCTTAACTGATTATCTATTCGCCTGCTTTCATGGCGTTCCGTGCCTATTACGTAAAGCCCGCCAAGTTCAAACACGCCTTCGCCAAGCTTAATGTCGGTGCCTCGCCCTGCCATGTTGGTGGCAACCGTGACGGCGCCGGCCTTGCCCGCCATGGAAACAATTTCAGCTTCACGTTCGTGGTTTTTCGCGTTTAACAGTTCGTGTTTTACGCCGCGTTTTCTTAAAAGTTCGCTTAAATGCTCGTTTTTCGCGATAGAGGTGGTACCCACAAGCACGGGCTGCCCTTTTTTGTAACGTTCCATAATGTCATTGGCAATGGCTTTATATTTGCCTTTTTCGTTAAGGTAAATCATATCAGCCTGGTCTTTTCTTACCATTGGATTGTTTGTCGGAACCACTATAACGTCAAGTTTGTAAATCTGCCAGAATTCTTCGGCTTCTGTTTCCGCTGTACCGGTCATGCCGGCAAGTTTTTCATACATCCTGAAATAGTTCTGAATTGTAATGGTGGCAAGCGTCTGGTTTTCGCGTTCTATCTTTACGCGCTCTTTTGCTTCCACTGCCTGGTGCAGCCCGTCCGACCATCTGCGCCCCGGCATAAGCCTTCCTGTGAATTCGTCAACAATGGTCACTTTTCCTTCTTTTACAATGTAATCTTTGTCGCGCTTGAAAAGCGTGTGCGCTTTTAATGCCTGGCTTATGTGGTGCACTGTTTCTATGTGCTGCGGTTCGTAAAGGTTTTCAATTTCAAGCAGTTTTTCCGCGGTGGTAACGCCGGCTTCGGTAAGCGTGGCGTTATGCGCTTTTTCATCAATGACATAATCGCGTTCCTTTACAAGCTTGGGGATTATGCGGTCTATTCGGTAATACATGTCGGTTGATTCTTCGCCCGGGCCGGAAATAATTAACGGCGTCCTGGCTTCATCTATTAAAATACTGTCCACTTCGTCCACTATGCAGTAATACAGTTTACGCTGTACGCGTTCTTCCGGATACACGGCCATATTGTCCCTTAAATAGTCAAAACCGAATTCTGAATTTGTGCCGTATGTTATGTCGCATGCGTAAGCTTCTTTTCTTTGGGCATTGGGCATGTTGTTTTTTATGCAGCCCACTGTAAGCCCCAGAAAGCGGTATATCTCTCCCATTCCGCGGAAATTTCCAATACCCATACTGTCGCGTTCCGCAAGGTAGTCATTTACCGTTATTACATGCACGCCTTTTTCTGTAAGCGCGTTTAAATATACGGCAAGGGTGGCAACAAGGGTTTTTCCTTCACCTGTTCTCATTTCCGCTATTTTACCGGAATTTAAAACCATACCGCCCATAAGCTGAACGTCAAAATGGCGCATATTAAGCGTCCTTTTGCCGGCTTCCCTTACAACCGCGAAAGCCGCGGGCAGTATATCTTCAAGGGTTTCCCCGTTTTTTAACCGTTCTTTAAATTTTACAGTTTCCCCGCGCAGTTCATCATCTGTCATTGCGGATACCTGAGGCTCCATTTCGTTAATTATATCAACCATGGGCTGCAGTTTTTTTATTTCCCTGTCATTTCTGGTTCCGAATATCTGTTTGAAAAAATTCAGCATAATTATGTCCTCTCGTTATAAGCGGCTTTAAGCCGCGTTGTTTTTAATTAATGATTAATTTTGAAAAGCGGTTTATTCCAGTGTGTAGTCTTTGCTTTTCTTCTTTTTTCCGCTGGATTTAAGGATGATAAGTATAATGATTATGATAAGCAGGATAATTCCCGCAAGAATGGCGTATATTATCATCGGGTTAAAAGGTTCCGCGAATACTTCAAGCGGAAATATTTTTTCAATATTTCCTGATGTTAATTTAAGTGTAAGCTGTATGTTAACCGGGCCGTCGTATCCGGTGATCCTTTCCACGTTGTAATACAGTTCTTTCTTTTCGCCTTTAAGGATTGTCTGAAGGTTTTTTATGTTCTCGGTAATCATTATCCTTGGATGCGCCGCGCGCAGTTCGGCTGTTGTATTCATTGCGGAACCCTGGCCGATGTTTTCTATTGCCATGGTCAGCCTTAGTTTCTTTTCGCCTGTTAAAAGCGGAAGCATTCCGTAATAATTGGCGGAGTTTTTATTTATCACCACTTCTTCCACAGAAAGCGATGCCACCTGAAAATTAGGAAGGGCCGCAACTGTGGGAACGGGAGTGGGCTTTGGCGTTGGAGCGGGTTTATATACGGTTTTCTTTTTGGGCTTTGGCGCCGGTTTTGGCGTGGGTTTGGGCGTCGGTTTTGCGGTAGGCGCGGGCACTGCCGTAGGCGGAGGTTTTACAATTGAAGAATTAAGAAGGCTGCCGGTTGACTGTTCTTCAACGGTATCCACCTGAATAAGGTCATCATCATTATCATAAAGCCCCGCCATTATGTACACGGGCAGGAAAAGTACTATAGTTACTATGAATGCAGAAAAGCGTTTAAGCATTGTATCCTCCAAAAATTATAATTTAATAATAATAACATAACAGCTGATTTATTAATATGTTTTAATACTTTTCCTGTTTTTTTACCGCGCCGTTGGCGTCAAACTGGGTGATTTTTGTCAGCTTGCCGTTTTTATAAGCGGCTTCGGTTTCTATCACTCCGTTTGGATAAAACGACACATAGTTGCCGTCAAGCACGCCGTTTTTGTATGACTCTTCTTCTTCCATAATGCCGGTTTCGTAGAACAATCTGAAAACTCCGTGCTTCATGCCATTGCGGTAAGTGCCCTGAAGTTTTATTTTCCCGGCGGGATAATACTGTGAATAGCCGCCGTGAAGCCCGTTGTTTTTAAATTCCCCTTCTTCTTCCAGAAAACCGCTGTCGGAAAAAAGGGAAAAACGGCCGTTTAAGTTGTTGTTTTTATAGGTCATTTCTGACATAAGGGCGCCGTTGTCATTGTACATACGGACTACGCCGCTTATTTTTTCGCCTTCGCGTTTAATTGTGCCGTCGCTGCTGTAATGCCAGGTGGCTGCCGGCCTGCCATTCTTAAAAAAACGCTGTATGTTTGCCTGTACTGTCGTGGTTAAAAGGTCCATAAATCTCCCTGTAATTTATAACAATAATTATATAATGTTTATTACTTTTTGTAAATAAACTAATAAAATTCATAATTTGATATTATTTTTTTGACCTGAGTTTTAAGAATATAATAAATAAGAGGATTAAAGCGGCAAGTATGGAAATCAAGGCTGTCTTTAATCCTGAAAAATCTATTTTAATCTTTTTAGCGTCTTTGGGGGTTTTCCACACTTTTACAATACCGCTGCCCATTCCTGCCGCAAAGAACTTTCCTGACGCAGAGAAAGCTATACTGTAAACTTTGGACGGCAGGTTAATTTCTGAAAGTTTTGCGCCGTTTTTTGAATTGTAAAAAATAATCCTGCCGCTGCTGTCCCCCGCGGCAAGGTATTTTGAACCCGGCGAAAAAGCAATGCCCCGGATGCCGCCGCTAAAAGAGGCGTCTGACCACAGTTTGAATCCGTCTTCAGTCCTGTACACGCTTAATAAATTACTGTTTCCGCCCGCGGCAATAAGAGAAGAATCGGATGAAAATACAGCTGAATTTACCGGCTGGCCGTGAGTTATAAAGAGTTCTTTTTTTATGTTGATGCTGCCGGGCAAAAACATATTTTTAATGCCCGTGCTTTTGGATGTATTAAAAACATCTATTATGCTGCCTGAAGCGGCAAGAAACCTTTTTTTATCTCCGGAAAAGTCAACTTTACTGTAAATTGCGTTAGCCGAAGGAGAAAGTTCTTTTACCTTATTATGGGTTTTAAAACTGTAAATATAAGCTTTGTTGGATGATGCTGCCGCGAATAAACTGCCGTCATTATTGGCCGCACAGGATAAGGCGGCGGTATCCGATGTCTGCAGGTTTTTTAAAATATTGCCGGTTGAAACATCCCATAATTTTACAGCGCCGGAATAGTCGGATGATATAAGAATATTCGCGTTTAAGGAATACGCAAGGGCGGATACAGGGCTGCCCGAGGGCATTTTAAGTATGCCCTTTGCTTCTTTAAGGTCAAGCGTCCTGATTGCGCCGTCAAGATAAGCCGCCGCAATATCGTTATCAGATGACAGAAAAACAACAGATGAAGCCGGAAGTATCGCCAAGCGTATCTCTTTATATGGTTCAGCCGTAAACTGACTGCCTGCAAAAAGGTTTGCTGACGTTAAAAACATTATTAAAGACAGTGCTGATAATTTCATTTATTTTTCCTGCTTTCTATTTTTGCGTGATATGACGGGTCAAGTTCCAGTAATGTCCTGAATATTTTTTCCGCTTCTTTATATTTGCCCTGTTCGTGGTATAAAAATCCGAAATCATACAGTATTTCAGCGTTTTTTGGCGCAAGCGAGGCCGCGGTTTTATAAGCTTCTTCCGCGGGATTGTATTTTACCTGTTCATGCAGTATGTGAGCAAGCAGAAAATGGTGCATAGGGTCATTTTTATTAAGTTCTACCGCTTTTTTTGCGGCGTCTTCGGCGTCTTCGTATTTTGCAAGCCTAAGAGATATTTTTGCAAGTGCTACGCATGCTTTTTCAAAGCCGGGATTTTTTACCGTTAATTTTTTAAAATATTCCATGGCTTCATCTGTTTTTTTAAGTTCCTGAAGGCAGACGGCGTAATTATATCCCGCATTAAGGTCGTCCGGTTTTGCGTTAAGATAGGCGGCGTAATTTTCAAGCGCCTGCGCGTATTTTTTTTCGTTAAAATATACCGTTGCCAAAGCCAGCCTGGACTTTGTTTCGCCCGGGCCTTCCTGAAGTATCTTTATATATGTCTGTTCCGCTTCATCGTATTTGCCGGCGGATGTGTATGCCGCGGCAATCTCTTTTAAAAGCGGGATACGGTCTTTTGCGAAATTAAGCGCGCCGTTAAGCGCTTCTGCCGCCTGCAAAAACTGCCCCTGCCCTTTAAGCGCTTTTGCAAGCCCGGTATAAGCGGGTATAAAATCGGGGCTCTTTTTTATAAGCATCTGATATTTTTCACCGGCGTTTTCGTAATTTCCTTCCGCAAAACTTAAGTCCGCGATGTTGGTAATCATCTGCGGGTCATCAGGCGCAAGTTCAAGGGCTTTTTCAAAAGCTTTCAGCGCGCCGGAATTGTTATTTATTTCTATTAATATATGGCCTAAAAATGAGTGGTATTGCGGCACAAGCGGCGCTTCCTGCGTAAGTTTTTCAAGTACATCAGATGCTTTGTCCAGTTTGCCTATATTTTTAAGGCATACCGCAAGGTCAAAACGCGCCTGCAGATTGGAAGGCTCCGCTGAGACTGTTTTATTAAGGTGCTGTTCCGCCTGCGCGTAATTTTTTTCTTTTATAAGAAGCTTAGCCGCTTTAAAGTTAATTAAGGCGTCATTGGGAAGAAGTTTCAGCGCGTTTTCGAAATGTTTCCGGGAATCTTCAAAACGGTTTTTATCAAAGTAGATTTCAGCAAGGCAGATATGGCTTAGGGCGTGTTTTGAATCCAGATTAAGGGCTTCTTGAAATTCTTTTACGGCGTTATCGGTTTCATTTTTTTCCATATGAATTATACCCATTTTATAATGAATATCAGCCCCGCCGCCGGAAGAGTTTATCGCGGTTTTCAGTATATTCTCACTGTCCTCTTTTCTTCCTGCCTGAGCGTAAAGCGCGCTTAACTGCATTGCTGTGTCTTTGTATCCGGGGTTATTTTTTATAATGGCTTCAAGATGAATCATGGCTTCGTTTTCTTTTTTCAGGTTTTTACAGCAGAGCGCAAGGCCGTAATGGCAGCCGCTGCAGCCCGTGGATATATTCATCCCTGAAGTATAATATACGGATGCCTTTTCAAAATCGCCTTTTTCAAAGTGGATATCCCCTAAAAGCTGCAGGGCATTATGATTTGACGGGTCTTTTTCCGTAAGTATGGTAAGTTTCTTTTCTGCGTCGTCTTTTTTCCCTTTCTTATAGTGTATAAGGGCGGATTTAAATAAAGCGGTTTTGTTTTCGGGGTCTGTTTTTAAAACAAGGTCAATGTATTTTTCCGCTTCATTATCCCTGTTTGTTTTTTCGGAAATTTCCGAAAGCATAAGCACGGCATTTATGTCCGGCGGCGTGTGGTGAAGGCAGTTTTTAAGTTCTTCTTCCGCCGCTTTTTCATTGCCGGAATAATAAAGGCAAGCGCCCAGCTGGAAATGAATTTTATCATGCAGTTCTTTTGATTCGGCGGCTTTTGAAAAATACTCAGCGGCCATGCCATAATTACCGGCGGCATAATAAAGCCTGCCAAGGTAAAATTTATAAGTCTGGTTTTCCGGGGCAAGTTCCACGGCTTTTTGCAGAAATTTTTCCGCGTCAGCGCCCATTTTTCTGCTTTCATAGATAAGCCCAAGGTTAAGCCAGGCAGGCGCGAAAGCGGGGTTAATTTGCGTTATTTTACTGAAAGCCGCCTCTGCGCGCGCCATATCCCTCTCCGCGTAATATAAAAGCCCCAGCTTATAGAAAGCGTCGGTATGCGCCGGATTCAGTTCAAGCGTTTCGGCAAAATGTTCTTTTGCGTCTTCTATCCTTTTTTCGGAAGCGTGTATCATTCCCATTATATAGTGGGCTTCCGCGAAATCCGGCCGTATACCCGTGGCTTTCTTGAACCAGGAAATGGCTTCATCTTTTTTGCCGGCTTTATAACAGACCACGCCAAGCGAGAAATATGCTTCGGCGTATATGGGATTTATGTCAACGGCTTTTTTAAACTTTTCTTCCGCCAAAGCGGGATTATTCTGCATGTAAGCCGAATGCCCCATTATGTAATGCGTTTCCGCCAGGTCGGGGTTGATTTCAACAGACCTTTTTAAAAGAGGGGCGGCTTGCGCGTGATGGTTTTCGGCTTCAAGCAGCCGGGCAATTTTTGTAATATAAATGCCGGCGCTATGGTAATGTTCCAGGGTTTTTCCGTAAATGATTTCGTCCCTGACCGCCCTTGGTGATTCCCGCAGCGCGCCGTTATCCATTATATTAATGTCAAATTTTGTATTGCCGTCGTCATAGCGGAGCATAAAATGCACGGTAGAGACAACTCCATAAACCGGGATATAAAGCGATTCGGCAAGCATAAGGTAGATAAGCCCTATGGTGCAGGAAATGCCTGTTTTATTTTTTATTACCTGTGGAATGGAAACATATTTAAACAGTTCATATGGAAGGGCCAGGTTTTCTTTTTTTATTTTGCCCGCGAAAAAATCATCCGCTTTTGAATCGGCTTTAAAACCCCATTCGCCGAAAAAGACGGAATTAAATATCTGTATCTTTTCTTTTGGCATCGGATCCCCGGAAATTTTTTTTCGCAGTTCCGCGGACATAGAGCCAAGCGCTGCACGCGCTTCGCCTTCGCTGTTTTCAGGGTCAATAAGTTTTGACAGTCCAAAAACTGAGTTTTCAAATTCAAAAGAGTGTTTATCAGGGGGAAAAACAGACTGGAAAATGTTCAGAAAGTCGTCTGAAATCTTCATTTTATTCCGGCCTTTTTTATCATTTTTTATTTCTCCCCGTCTAATTTTATTCATTATATAGGAACAGACGGAAGAATTAAAGGGGAAATAATGGATGTTGTTGTATGCTTTTGTGTGTAATTTAAGTAAAAGGGGTTCCTAACCTGTATTACAATGGTTTTTGCTGAGAAAACCAAACAGG
>JAFGWA010000102.1 GCA_016937715.1 Candidatus Goldiibacteriota bacterium | reverse complement strand
GACGGCTGAATAAAAGATTAAAAGATGGTTTGGAAACCGCTTAACGTAATACGTGTATTTAAAGTTGACAGACACTTAAATGGGTGGTACAATTTTTTCTTGTTTCTTCATCTTTCCTCTTTTTATTTATTATACGAATCATCTTATACTTCCACATTTTATTATCCGGTATGTGTGTTTTTGACGCGTCTTGTTCCAGACTTTAAATTCATCCTGTTAATCTTAAACTGCAGATAATATGGGGAAATAAAAAATACTGCCAAACCCGACATTACCAACTTTATTTTACGTTTTTTCTGATATGAAATCATAATTCTTCTGCTTCTAAACGCCTGAATCGTAAGCAAAATAAATGTAATCAGCGTCAAAATGCCCCCATGGGAGCCAAGTATCACTGCAATCGCGGATAAAATTTCAAGAACCAGCGCAGAGACCAGCTCAGCTTTAGATATTTGTTCTTCCCCTGTAATTTTTGCCATTTTATTAAAACTGTTCATCCTGCGCAAAAACCATATAGGATAATAAATACCAAGAGTAATTAACTGAAAAAGTATTACAAGCAAAACAGGCGTCTTCTTTATGGCAACGCCGCGGTTTTGCCCCGCCGCCTTAACCGCAGGTACGGCCTTTTTTGCCGTCCTTTTATCTGCTTTTTTTACTCTCTTTTTAGTTTTATCCGCAGAAATCCGCTTTTTATTTGCCATGATACTCCTGTTTATACTGTCTGCTTTTAAATTCCAGAATGGGTATTATTTACTATTTCCGTTTACTCTTTTTTAAACTTTCAACCTGATCCACAGGAGTATCGTTTTTTGAAACGCTTTGTGCCGGTTCCGTACTTACAACCGCCGGAGTTTTAATGGAAGCCCATACCTTAACCGCGAAAGTTACAGCCATAGATGCAATTAACGCTATTATAACAATTACAAGAAGTTTCCAGAAAGCCCATTCCATTGCATCCCAGATAAAAGCGTTTTTGTCAGGTTTCATACCTGTTTCAAGAAGCGTAAAATATATTGTACAAAAGTCTTTAACCCCTTCAAATTCGCCTATTGACAGGTCAAGCCCGTGGATTTCCTTTACAATATCATATATCTTATTTTCCAGCGCAATAAGCTCTTCTATTTTTCCGTTTCTTGACTTTAACTGAAGCAGCGACTTTTTCCTTTCTTCAAGAGCCGCTTTTTCCGCGCGCAGTTTTCTGTACTCTGCGGTTTTATCCGTTTTTGTAACCCTGAAATGGCGGTTATCTCCGAGCCGTTTAAGCTGTTCCGCTACCGAATCAAATTTTTCCGGGTATACTCCTATTGCCATTTCTATTGTCCTGCCGCCTTTCATTCCTGAGACTTCTTCTTTTTGTATTAAAGCTTCTTCCTTTTTAACAGTGTCACGCAGTGTTTTTTCGTAACTATCAAAATCATTTGTCGCGTTATATACCTGCGCGGATTTTTCATATGTCTGCCCTATCTGCATTAATCCCGCGGGAGTCTTAAACATCACCTTAGCGTAATTTCTTACGCTTGCAGTGGAAGAAATTTGAGGTCCGGCAAAACCTTTATCCTGCGTTACAGCTTTTTCGGGTGTGTTCATTAAATATAATGCTCTTCCTGTAACCAAAATCACATAAGCCACAGCAAGCCAGATGACCAACCACTTTGTCTCTTTTTTCATATTCCCTCCATTATTGTTTTTAATTTCACGGATAATAAAACTGATGCCACGTTTTTTAAATAGAAATTAAAAAACCGGCCGTTAAACTTTTTACCCTTTTTCCCGTGATGTTATCACGTTAACACATAAGGACAGAAAATTCAATTTGGAAGTAAATCACGTTGAAGAATCATTTAGAAGACTTAATACTCTTATCCCATAAACACATTTCCCATAATCCATTAATTATATTCGAGGGACGAATGGTCGATTTAAATTTGCAGCCTAGCTTTTTAAGGCGCGTTGTTTAAAATCAAATTGTCCCTGCTTACTTGCCCGTAAACCCGCTTCATCACCGGAATTTTCGCTGCGCATGCTTGCTGCAACGAAGAACTTGAAGACTAACGGCTGCTAAAAAAACTACTGCCGCGGGCTGAAGACCCGCGTCTACCGGGGCAAAAAAATAGATGTCCGGAGGGACGGAAGCAAGACGGCAAAGCATTCCGAAAGTTCAGTAGCAAGACGAAAATCAACTGCCGCACCCTAAAAGGGTGCGCCTACCAAGGCAAATAAGCCCGCTTCAACCTACACAATCACATAGCTATCGCTTATGCTTAACTGCTTATAGCTTAAATCGCTTTTTTTACTTCCCCTCCACAGCTTCGGCACCTGCGATTATGTCCAGGATTTCAGATGTGATGGCGTCCTGGCGTTCCATGTTATATTCCAGCGTCAGTTCCTCTATTCGTTCTGCGGTGTGTTTTTCTGCTGCCTGCATGGATACAAGCCTTGCTGTATTCTCGCTTACAAGGGATTCCACAAAAGCCCTGTAAAGAGAGACGTATATATAGTTTTTTACAAGGCTTGAAAACAATTTCACGCTGTCTTCCTTATATATAGGGATACTGTTGGACTTCCACTCCCTTTTTCTTAATTCCTCCAGATATCCGGGTTCCATAGGAAGTATCATCTTTGATGCCGCTGAATATGATAATGAATCCGCCGGTTTATTATAAAATACAGTTATGGAGTTTATGTTGCGGGTTTCACGCCACCTGTCTATTATTAGAATTATTTCGCGCAGAAGCGGCACAATCCCCGCGGACAGGACGGCCGGATAAATAATTGTTTCTTCCGGCTTTATCCCCGCGTCTTCAAGTTTTCCGGAGACCTTGTCACCAACTGCCATCACAGCATTATCGCCTTTGCCGCCAATTGCCTCCAAAGCGTGAGACGCTATCTGATCGTTGAACCTTCCGCACATTCCCATATCCGAACCCAGAATAATAAATGCGCTGTTGCCCTTTTCCTGAACTAAATCATGTTTTTTTTCATCAGCGCCCAGAAACACCCTGAACCCCATTTCTACAATTTCATTATAGCTGTCAACCGCGGCAGACATCTTTTCATACTGCCTTACGTTAACCGCGGCAAGCACCTTCATTGTCCTCACTATGGACTTTAAGGATTCAGCCCCGGATAATTTTCTTTTTACCTCTTCAGGAGACTGCATTATTTTTACCTGTGCTTTCTGAAATAAGTTTTTTTACGCCCTGCAGAATTATATTATTATCTTCCGGAGATATTCCATTACCTGCAAGTATCTTTTCCGAAATTGTTTTTAATTCCGCCTCTGCTTTCCGCCTTATTATATCCGCGGCTGCCGGCACAGCGCTTTCTGCGATTTCATCAAACACCCCGTTATTAACAGCGGTTAAAAGCGCTATCTGCCCCATTACAGATACGGGATTATTCTGCTGCTGTTTTAAAACCGCGCGTATCCTGTGCCCTCGCGTAAGCGCCTGTTTTGTCTGCGCGTCCAGTTTCGTGGAAAACCTTTCAAATATTTCAAGTTCTTCAAACTGGGAATATGAAAGTTTAAGGTCTCCGGCTGTTTTCCTGAAAGCTGGAAGCTGCGCCGCGCCGCCCACGCGTGATACGGATTTACCCACATCCACGGCAGGCAGAACCGACTGCTGAAAAAGTTTCGGCGACAAATATATTTGGCCGTCTGTTATTGAAACAAGATTTGTTGGGATATAAGCCGCTATGTTCTGCGCCTCTGTTTCCACCACCGGAAGCGCGGTCAGCGAGCCGCCCCCTTTTTCCGCGGACAGATGCGTTGCCCTTTCAAGCAGCCGTGAATGGATGTAAAAAATATCGCCCGGAAAAGCCTCCCTTGCAGGCGGCCTTCTTTGCAGCAAAGAAATCTCCCTGTATGAACGGGCGTGTTTGCTTAAGTCGTCAAACACTATCAGCACATCTTTTCCCTGCTCCATAAAAAATTCCGCCATAGAGCACGCGGAATAAGGCGCCAGAAAATTCATTCCCGGCTGGTCATCCCCGCCTGCCGCGACTATAAAAGTATAATCCAATGCCCCGGCTTCTTTAAGAGAAGCTATTACCTTTGCAGTAGATGAATTCTGCTGCCCAATTGAACAGTAAGCGCATATCACATCTTTTCCGCGCTGATTTATTATTGTATCCACGGCAACAGCGGTTTTTCCCGTCTGCCTGTCGCCTATAATAAGCTCCCTTTGCCCTCTTCCTATTGGTATTAACGCGTCAACCGCAGTTATGCCGGTCTGCAGCGGCACGGATACAGGCGCGCGGTCCATAATAACCGGCGACGGCCTTTCCGCCGGGTACCATTTCTCGGCCGCTATTTCAGCCCCGTTGTCCAGCACCCTGCCAAGCGGGTCAACCACCCTGCCAAGCAGCGCCTTGCCCACAGGCACACTTACTGTTTTGCCTGTTCTTTTTACCTGCATGCCTGCAGAAATATCATCGCTTTTTGACAAAAGCACCACCGACACATAATCCGGTTCCAGGTTAAAAGCAGTCCCGTAATACCCGCCCGGAAAACTTATAAGTTCATCCGATTTCACATTGAACAGTCCTTTTACTGATGCAATTCCCCTGCCTACGGATATAACTGTTCCGGTCTCTCCCATTAGAAGCGATGCGGAATTTTCATCGGCTTTTTCCCCGGCCTGTGTAAAGGCAGAATCAAGCATGCTGTTAAGCCTGCCTTTTATTCCGTTTTTTTCATCCATCATAGCCGCCTTTTTTATTTCCATCCTTAAAGACATCTATCACTTCTTTTTCCATACCGGAAAAATATTCTGACCCGCCCCACGAAATCTTATACCCTTCAACAGCTGCCTGAATGCCGAATCCGATTGATTCACTGCGTTCAAATAAAACTTTATTTTTGCTTTCTGTCATTTTTACTATTACCCCTGAAATTTTATCCTTTAAAATATCATCTATTACAAACGGGCTTAAAACCACCACGGGTTTTTCCGACCTGTTGACCGCCGCTTTAAACTCCGCCGTTTGCGCGCCGCCAAGCGCTTCTAATTTCTTTAAAAATATCTCCGCCGCTTTATTGTTTATCTTTTCATCTGACAGTTCCCTTAACATCTTTTCAGAGACTTTCCACGCGAATTTACCCGAATGCAGTTTAAGCGCCTTAATGTAATTTTCCTGCTCCATCGAAAACGCCTGCTGCCACTTTTTCTGCCGTTCTTCAGCGGCAGTCTGCGCTGCGGCTTTCATTTGCGCTTCTTCTTCCCGCGCTTTGTTCCTGGCGTCCTCAAGCATTTCCTGCCTGCGGCTTTCCAGCAGTTTTAATTCTTCCGCCGCAAGCGCGGCAGATTTTTCCGCTTCCTGCCTTTGAATAACCGCTTTTTCAAGGTCATCAGCAATCTTTCTTTCCCGTTCATCCATAGCAGCTTTAACCCTGCCAAACAAAAATTTATTCAGCAGCGCTATAAGCACTGTAAAATTAATAACCTGCGCTATAAATGTAAACAGGTCAAATTCCATTCTACTTGCCTCCGGCTGTTGTCATAAAATTCCAGAACGGGTTTGTAAAAATAAGGATTATTGAAATAACCAGGCAGTAAATTGCCAGCGATTCAATCATGGCAAGCCCTACAAAAAGGTTTCTGCTTAATACATTTGAAGCGTCCGGCTGCTGCGTGATTGATTCCAGCGCCTTTATAAGCGCTTTCATTTCGCCGTAAGCGGGCAGCAATGTTCCCAGTACAATTGTCGCCCCTGCCGTAATAATTGAAACCACCGCCACTATCGTTACATTGTCCATTATGACCCTCCTTTCATTTTTTATTCCCCGTGTATTGACACGGAAGACCCTATGTAAACAGTTGCCAGAGTAAAAAATATATATGCCTGAACCACACCGATTACCAGCCCGAATACCTGCATAACAAGAGGCACAAATAGCGGTACAACAGAAAGAAACACGCCTATCATTAAACTTTCGCTCATGATATTTCCAAAAAGCCTTACCGCAAGGGACACCGTCCTTGAAACCTCGCTTATAATATGGAAAGGCAGCATAAAAAATGACGGCTGAAAATATGACTTTATATGCGCCCACAATCCATTCTTCATTATCCCAAAGAACGGTACCGCAAAAAAAACACTTACGGCAAGCGCGGCTGTGGTGGACAGCGACGACGTGGGCGGATGGTACAGCGGTACCACTTCCATTAAATTACACACAAGTATAAAAATTCCCAGCGTCCCAAGAAAAGGCACATAAGGCCATGGGTCGCGCCCAATCACCTGCCTTATTTGCCCGCTTACAAAAGATACAATTACCTCCAGCACACCCTGCCACCGCGGTATCTTTGCCCCGGTTGAAAGGCGCGATGTAATAACAGCAGAAAACCCTGTCAACAAAGCCATTACTATCCAGGTATAAAAGATAGTGGCGTTTATTTTTATCGCCCCTATGCCAAACAGCTGCATATTGTCAGGATTTATTTCCATTTTTCTGCGCCCCTTTTATAAAATCTGACTGCCTGCCGGCCCTGACTATTGAAAAAACCTGTACAACGCTGAAACCGGCCAAACACGCAAGCACTCTTTCTATATGATTACCCCATGAAACAGCTACAAAACAAATAACACAAACGGCTATCCTCAAAAAATATCCGGTAATCAGAGACACTGATGATTTGCCGGAAGCAATCTGCAAAACCGTTCTTTTCAGCAGCAGCAGATATACCCATGCCGTAATCATTCCTGCAAATACCGAGATTAAAAGGAATATATTATTCATATATCCTCCTTCTTTTCACTTTTTTCTTTTGCCTTTTTATTCTGGCTTGCCTTTTTAACCCAGTACCAGGCATTCCAGCAGCCAAGCGCCAGCCCGGAAAACATAAGCATAATGGTAAATGAATACTGCCCCGGAAATTTTTCATCTATCCATTTGCCCAGAAATATTCCGGCCAGAAGCGGGATTGTAACCGACCATCCCACAATACCCATCATGCCTATCCAATAAAGCGCCTCTGACCCGCTTTTTTTTGCCTGCTCTTTTTTGTCAATTTCACTTTCTATTTTTGTCTGAAATTCTTTTTTGTAATCATTATCCCTTTTCATATTATTTCATCTCCAGGAAGCGCCTTACAAAACTGCTTTCCATCCGCGACAGCATTTCCCTTGTTTTTTTCTCTGTCTCGTCAATCACTTCAAACCTGTCATGGACAACAGTTTTAAGCGCGTTTATTTCGGTTTCCGGCATTCCCTTAATTGCGTTTCTGCAGGAAAGGTAAACATCATTTCCTTTTTTTATAAGCAGCCCTTCATCAACCGCCATATCTGTTCTGCCGCCGGCTGCATCACGAAAGGTAAGTACTCCCGGACAAACCAGCGCCGCATAATCAATATGATGCGGCAGTATTGAATAACACCCTTTTTCCCCGGGAATATTTACAGCTTCAATATTTTCCGCCTGAAAGGTTTCCGTAAGGGAAACTATTTTTAATTTCATAATTTCACTTCTGAAATATTACCTATCATATACAGCGCCTTTTCATTCACCCCTTCAAATTCGTCGTTTAGTATCCTTTTACACCCGTCAATGGTATCGGCAAGCGCCACAATTTTTCCGGCATTTCCGGTATATTTTCCGGAAACAAAAAACGGCTGTGTTAAAAACCTTTCAAGCCGCCTTGCGCGCATCACGGTTTTTTTATCCGATTTTGAAAGTTCTTCCATGCCAAGCATTGCAATTATGTCCTTTAATTCTTCATATTCAGAGAGTGTTTTACGCACTTCTCCCGCGATAAAATAATGTTCTTCGCCTGCAATCTGGGGGGTTAACATTTTTGATTTGGATAAAAGCGGTTCAATAGCCGGGTAAAGGCCCTGCGCCGCCATTTTTCTTGACAGCACGATAGTAGAGCTTAGATGGCCAAAAGTGTGAACAGCCGCAGGGTCGGTAAAATCATCCGCCGGCACATACACCGCCTGAATTGAAGTAATCGCCCCTCGGCTTGTGGTGCAGATGCGCTCTTCAAGTTCCGCAAGTTCGGTGGCAAGAGTGGGCTGGTACCCGACGCGCGACGGAATTTTACCCATAAGCCCGGACACTTCCGCGCCCGCCTGCACAAAGCGGAAGATATTATCTATAAGCATAAGGACATCTGTCCGCATATCATCCCGAAAATATTCCGCCATGGTCAGCGCGCTGTGGCCTACGCGGAACCTTGCACCCGGCTGCTCATTCATCTGACCAAAAACCAAAATCGCTTTATCCAGCACGCCTACGTCTTTTATCTGCCTGTATAATTCTTCGCCTTCCCTGCTTCTTTCCCCAATGCCGCAGAACACGCTTATACCGCCGTGTTTCACCGCGGTGTTATTTATCATCTCCATTATCAGAACTGTTTTCCCTACGCCCGCTCCCCCAAACAGCCCTGCTTTGCCGCCCTTTTCAATAGGTGCTAATAAATCAATGGCTTTTATGCCGGTGGCAAAAATTTCATTTCCGGTTTTTCTCTCGCTTAAAGAAGGCGGCACCCTGTGAATTGAACGTTTCTCCACGCTCTCTACAGCGCCAAGCCTGTCAGTCGCGTTCCCGAACACATCAAACATTCTGCCCAACACTTTATTTCCCACCGGCACCATAACCGGCCCGCCTGTATCAAAAGCCAATTCCCCCCTGCCGATTCCGGAAGCGGAAGTAAGGGCAATGCACCTGACGGTTTGTTCGTCAATATGCTCCGCTGCTTCAAGCATTACAGAATTATGTTCACCAGCGTAAATAAGATTATTAATCAAAGGTAATTTATTATCTTTAAATTGAATGTCAACAACGCTACCCCTTACCGCAAAAACAGTCCCTTTTTTTAACCCTTCAACTTCCATCATTCCCCCAATAAATATAGACATCAGTTATTTTTTGATGTAGTCGCCCCATAAATTCCCTTGTAAATATAGTATATCTTATGAACCCGGGTAAAACAAGATGCTTGGAGGCTTGGTTGTTGTATGCTTTTGTGTGTAATTTAAGTAAAAGGGGTTCCTAACCTGTATTACAATGGTTTTTGCTGAGAAAACCAAACAGG
>JAFGWA010000101.1 GCA_016937715.1 Candidatus Goldiibacteriota bacterium | reverse complement strand
CCTGTTTGGTTTTCTCAGCAAAAACCATTGTAATACAGGTTAGGAACCCCTTTTACTTAAATTACACACAAAAGCATACAACAACCAGGTTTATGCAGCCTTTGTTTTTTTCTGTTTCTGTGGTATAATTAACTTGTAAGTGAAGATTATCTAATGACGGACCCGGAATATTCTTAAATGTTTTAAGAAGAGTTTTAATTCTTCTTTAACTTTTCAGATAATCCTCCCCCGAAAAGAAATCAGATACTTAAGATGTATAAACGAATTTCAAGGGAAACTATTCCCGAAAGTGAGAACAAAGAATGAAGCATCTTCCCGAACTTGTTATCGGAAATTTAAAGATAAGCCCGCCTATAATTCAGGGCGGAATGGGCATTAAAATATCACTTGCAAAACTTGCATCCGCTGTGGCAAATGCCGGCGGGGTGGGCACCATATCAGCGGCCATTAAAAGCGATCATGTTAAAGACAGAAAAAATATTGAAAAAGACGATGCGCTTGATTTAAGGGAATTTATAAGTTATGTAAGGGAAGCAAAAGCCCTTACAAAAGGGATTATTGCCGTAAATATTATGGTTGCGCTTACCAGTTATCCGGCGCTTGTACAGGCAGCGGTAGATGAAAAAGTGGATATCATATTTTCAGGCGCCGGGCTTCCTTTAAACCTTCCAAAACTTGTGGAAGGGTCAGACGTAAAAATCGCGCCTATTGTATCTTCGGCAAGGGTCGCGGAAATAATCTGCAAGACATGGACGTCAAAATATAACAGGGTTCCTGACGCGGTAGTGGTGGAAGGGCCGATGGCAGGCGGCCATCTTGGTTATTCGCTGGAAGAAATAGAAGAAGACGCTATAGCCCCCAAACTTGACGGGATTGTAACAGGGGTAATAGAAACCGTAAAAAAATACAAAGAACAGTTCGGTAAAAAAATACCTGTGATAGCGGCAGGCGGAATATTTGACGGCAAAGACATCGCTCACATGATTAAACTTGGCGCGTCGGGAATTCAGATGGGCACAAGGTTTGTATGCACGGATGAATGCGACGCGGATATCGCGTTTAAAAACGCTTATATTAACGCCAAAAAAGAAGACCTTGTAATAATAAAGAGCCCTGTAGGAATGCCGGGAAGGGCGATAAAAAATGAATTTCTTGAGAAAGCAAAAAAAGGTGAAATTAAGTTTAAATGTTCATACCTTTGCCTGCGTACTTGCAACCCGGCTAAATCGCCGTACTGCATAGCAGACGCGCTTTCAAACGCGGCTAAAGGCGACCTTCAGAACGGTTTTGCGTTTGCGGGTTCAAATGTTTACAGGGTGGATAAAATAGTGTCTGTAAAAGCCCTTATGGATGAACTTGTAAAAGAGGCGGAAGAAAACCTGGGTTAAGTTTTTTTTAAAAGGTTTTTAAATTTCTGAAAACTTTCAAGCACGCGCAGTTCTTCCGTATTCAGGCATATCCCAAAACGTAATTTATAAGAGGCGGTTTTAATCAGAAAAGACCTGCCTAAAAAACCAAATTCCGCTTTTACCGCGTAAAACAAATCTTTGGGTTCAAAGTAATCCACCAGTTTAAATTCCAGAATATCATTACGGGTAATGGTGATTTCCTTAAGTTTTATTATTGCCTTTTTTTTGTAGCAAAAAGTGGTGCCTGATAAAATAATTTCTTCCTTTCCAAACAGCGTCCAAACGGCGGCGCGCGCTATAAACACAAAACCAATTAAAGCATATGCCGCTGTGGTTGCGGTGATAAGGGGGTTTAAATCAATTTTAGAGCCTGAAGAATATAACAGCGTGGCTGCGGTCATTATAAAGATAAAAAAAAGTCCCGCAAAAAAGCCTGTAATAAAAACAGACAGCAAGGCGTTAAACATGGTGTTATAGGCCTTTATTTCTATAATAATTCCGTTTTCTGCCTGCTGAATTTTTATCCTTTCATTCGTGTTTTCCATGACAAGATTATACTATATAAAGCAGGGAAAGCAGGCTTATTTTTTATAGAAATCAAAACAGTGCTGTGCTATAATTCCGTTATTAATTACAGCGTTAAATATATTTTCAGGAGGCAATAATATGGAAGTAAAAGACGGGATTTTTACATCGGAATCGGTAACTGCCGGGCATCCGGACAAAGTGGCGGATCAGATTTCTGACGCGGTTTTAGACGCAATTCTTACGCAGGATCCTAATTCAAGGGTGGCATGCGAAACGCTTCTTGCAAAAGGAATTGTTATAATTGCCGGGGAAATTACCACTACAGCTTCGCTTGATTTTCAGGCGATAGTAAGAAAAACATTAAAAGAAATAGGGTACAATTCCAGGGAAGACGGAATAGACCCTGATGAATGCAATATATTATTATCAGTCAGCAAACAGTCGCCTGATATAAGTCAGGGTGTTACCCGCGCTGAAAATAAAAAAGGCAGCAAAGAAGAGGGAGCCGGCGACCAGGGAATGATGTTTGGCTACGCAACCAACGAAACAGACGTACTTATGCCATGGCCTATAACATATGCCAACAAACTTGTGGAAAGGCTTGAAGAAGTAAGAAGAAAAAAAATAATCCCTTATTTAAGGCCGGACGGCAAATCACAGGTTTCCGTGCGTTATGAAGGCGGAAAACCGGTTGAAGTATCAGCGGTTGTTATTTCCAACCAGCATCAGGAAGTTGATATTAAAAAACTGCGCGTTGATATCAAAAAACACGTCATTGATCCCATAATCCCCAAAAATATGATAACAAAAAATACAAAGTTTCATATTAACCCCACCGGTAAATTTGTGGTAGGCGGGCCGGAAGGCGATACAGGATTGACAGGAAGAAAAATTATTGTTGATACTTACGGCGGAATGGGCAGGCACGGCGGCGGCGCTTTTTCCGGAAAAGACCCTTCAAAAGTGGACCGCTCCGCGGCTTATATGGCGCGTTACGTGGCAAAGAATATCGTGGCAGCAGGGCTTGCTGATAAAGTTGAAGTTCAGCTTTCTTACGCAATAGGCGTCGCGGAACCCACGTCAGTACTGGTAAGCACTTTCGGCACAAATAAAGTGTCAGAGTGCAAAATAGAAGCAGCGGTAAAAGAAGTATTCAGGTTAACCCCAAGAGGAATAAGGGAAACATTGAACCTGCGCAGGCCAATATACAGAAAGACAGCCGCGCACGGACATTTTGGAAGGAACGACAAGGACTTTACATGGGAAGCAACGGATAAAGCCGCTGCATTAAGAAAAGCGGCAGGGCTTAGATAATATATAATTTAGGTTTATGTAGGGACAGCGCTCCTGCGCTGTCCGCGTAGTTGAATTGAATAGAAGAACAAGAACCGGACAGCGCGGGAGTGCTGTCCCTACGAGAACAAAAGATAAAGGAATAAAATTTACGGAGGCGAAATGAAAAAAAATTATGACGTAAAGGACATAACACTTGCAAAAGAAGGCAGAAGAAAAATGGAATGGGCAGAACGTAATATGCCTGTCCTGCGCCTTATAAGGGAAGAATTTAAAAAGACCAAACCGTTTAAAGGTATTAACATGGCGGCATGCCTGCACATTACTACAGAGACGGCTAACCTTTTGTGGACGTTAAAAGAAGGCGGCGCCAATGTGGTTGCCTGCGCTTCAAATCCGCTTTCCACGCAGGATGAAGTGGCGGCGTGCCTTGTAAAAGATTTTGGAATTCCCACTTACGCGATTAAAGGCGAATCAAACAAAGTTTATTATTCGCACATACTTGCAGTGCTTGCTTCAAAACCCGCGCTGACAATGGATGACGGCGCTGACCTTGTTTCCACTATTCACAAAACGCACAGGCACCTTATCCCCGGAATTATCGGCGGCACAGAAGAGACCACAACCGGTGTTATAAGGCTGCAGGCAATGGAAAAAGACGGCAAGCTGGAATTCCCGGTAATTGCCGTAAATGAAGCCATGACAAAACATTTCTTTGATAACCGCTACGGCACAGGGCAGTCCACGCTTGACGGAATAATCCGCGCGACAAATGTGCTTCTTGCGGGTTCAACACTTGTGGTGTGCGGCTACGGCTGGTGCGGTAAAGGCCTTGCAATGAGGGGCGCGGGCGCCGGTGCAAACGTTATTGTAACCGAAGTTGACCCTATTAAAGCGCTTGAAGCCAAAATGGACGGATACAGGGTAATGCCCATGAGCGACGCCGCGGCTTACGGCGATGTTTTTGTGACAGTGACAGGAAATTTAAATGTAATCCGTTCCGAACACTTTAAAAAGATGAAAGACAACGCCATAGTCTGCAACTCCGGCCACTTTAATGCGGAAATTGACCTGCCTGCCCTTGAAAAACTTGCGGTTACAAAGAAAGAAGTAAGGAATATGGTTGTTGAATACAAACTTAAAAACGGCCATAAGATTAACCTGCTTGCGGACGGCAGGCTTGTAAACCTGGCAACGGCAGAAGGCCACCCGGCAATGGTAATGGATATGAGCTTTGCAAACCAGGCACAGGGCGCGGAATACATGGTTAAGATGGGAAATAAACTTAAAAAGAAAGTATACGTGGTGCCGGAAGAAATAGACAGAAAGATAGCGGAAATAAAGTTAAAATCCATGGGCGTAAAACTTGAAAAACTTACCCCAGAACAGGTGAAGTACCTTAACAGTTGGGAAGAAGGAACGTAGCATTGGAAAATTACACGGAAAAAAGAAGGCATCCAAGGGTAAGTTTTCAGGCAAAGGTGGCTTTAAAAGCCGCCGACACCCTTGAAGAAAATGAAGCGGATGACCCTTTAAAAAATGAAATACAGGCAGACAGCGCGGATATAAGCATAACCGGGCTGCAGATAGTTACAAAGAATATATTACCTCCCGGCAGGATGTTAAGAATAGAAATACTGGTACCCGATGAACCCATGCCGGTTGTTACTTTTGGAAGGGTGGAATGGTGCTTCAGCGATTCAAAAAAAGAAGGCATCTGGAAAGCGGGTGTTAACTTTGAATTATTACACCCTGACCATACGAAATTGTTAAAAAGATTAACCGGCGAAAATTAAGCCTGATTTAGTATAAAATAAAAAAAGCGCCCTTTAAGGGGCGCTTTTTTTATTTATGGAGGTGGCGATCGGAATTGAACCGATGAATAAGGGTTTTGCAGACCCGTGCCTTACCGCTTGGCTACGCCACCATTATTTGGCTTAAGGCAGAAGTAATTATAAGGTTTTACAGCCAATATTTCAAGGAAATTATGGGGGAGAATATTGATTATTATGAAAATAAAAAGACAAAAGTATTTAAAAGAAGAGTCATTGATTCGCAAAAAATAGGTAAAGCTATAATTTCAGTTTCGTATAATTAACTTGACTTTTGTTATACGATTTGTATAATAACTTTATGAAAAATACTTTATCAGAATCAGAAATAGAGGCCTTGAGACATATAAGGAATGCCATTATGCGATATGGCAAACCACCTACAGTACGTGCTCTTATGAAATCCCTTGGATTTAGCTCGCCTCGTGCCGTGTCATACCTCCTTGAAAAACTATCTGAAAAGAATATTGTCAAAAGAGGGCCGGAAGGGCTGCGGATAATATCGGATTTTACCGGTGATGAAAGCAGGATCAATACGGTGGATATACCACTTGTAGGAGAGGTATCTTGTGGTTCTCCTATCCTTGCTGAACAGAACGTTGTTGATTCAATTTCTGTAGCAATAACACTTGCAAAACCGCCTCATAAATATTTTATGCTTAAAGCAAAAGGCGACTCGATGAACAAAAAAGGAATCAATTCCGGAGATCTGGTTCTTGTCAGGCAACAGCAAACCGCCAGAAACGGCGATTTGGTTGTGGCACTGATAGATGACGAGGCCACAATAAAGGAATTTCGTGATCTCGGTGATACAGTTGCCTTGTTACCGCATTCGACAAATCCCAAGCATAAACCAATTATATTAGACCGTCATTTTTTAATTCAGGGAGTGGTGCAAAAAATCCTGTCAGGACTGGCTGCGTAGTGGTATGATGTATCATAAATTAAATGGGGAAATTAATGAAAAAAAGAGCTAAAAAAATAAAGGTTAAAAAAGATAAAAACAATTATAAAGAAATGAAATTTCAGACTTTCTGCTGGTCTTTTGGAACAACGAGTTTCAGAGTAAAAGACTTGGCGTACAAGCTTTATAGTCAGTTGGTAATATTAAAAGAATTAAAATTTGAATATCCGGGTAAGACATGGCAGGAATTACAGGGTAAATTCTACGATAAAATGCATAAAGCCGGACTTGCAACCGGAGACGCAAAGCGAAAAGAAAAAGACGCAAGGCAGTTTACATCTTCGCTTGTACAACTTGGACTCACTGATGAAGAGCGAATACCAACCGAAGTCGGAGAAAAGCTTATACGGGTTATCGAGAGCAGTTCTGCTGGAAATGCCAATATTTTAAAATTAAAACCGGAAGCTTTTATTTTTTTTAAACAGATGTTGAAGCTGCGCATGGACTTTAATGGCAGGGATTATAAAGAATTCAAAATCAAACCTTATCAAATAATAATATACATGCTGCTTGTACTTGAATATCTGACTTACGAGGAATTAACTTATTTTGTCCCGCTTTGTAAGACGGTGGAAGAGGCCAATGAGACTATTGGTGCTATTAAAAAGTTTAGAGCGGGCAAACTGACTGTTGAAGTGTTCTTGCGTGGTAAAATTGAGCAGATGACGAATTATAAATCGGCGCTTGATTATTTTCTAAATGAAAAAGTTGATACGGCGGAAAAGTTTGCGGCTATCGGGATAGGCAGGAAAGGAAAAAAATATGATGAAATATACTTCTATATTTATAACCAAATACTTGTTTTTCAATCTTGTAAAACTGATAAAGCTAGGAAAAAGGCTGTTGAAGGATTGTTAAGTCAATTAAAAAAAGTTAAAGATGGCGAGATTAAAAAAAATTGGTCGAAGCTATTGTTTGGTAGCGCTAAACTCAAAAACGGTGAAGATGAAAATATATCAGCACTTGACGGATCCAGAATAGTAAAAATAAAAAACGAAAATGAATTTAAAACAGAATTTTTTTATTTCTTGCACGTAAATAAATGGATTGCAACACTTGATGATTATTTTGATTTAAATAAAAGGTTTTTAAGCCTGACAGAAACCATTGTTTTTGCTGACGGTAAGGCAACTCTTGACATAATACCAAAGGCATATTTCGCGCCAATTGTTGACAAACTCAGGGATGAAACAATTAACTACACCGATAATGATGCCGCCAATTTCGGTAAAGACTTGAATATTGAAGATGTTTATCCGTATTTAATAAAATCCGAGGATGTTCTTAGGAAATCCATAGCAACTTTATATCCGGACTATGATATTTCAAAACCTGCGGCGCAGTATGTTCATGGCAAACGGGTACAGCGTCTGAACAAAATAATACTTGATAAATTCAAACCTGAAGATATTAAGAACATGTTTTTATGGTTTAAAAACCGAAATGATGCCGATATAGCAAGTCACTTTAAAGATTGTGAAGCCAGTATCCCGACCATTTTTGAGTACGTAATGGCAATCATCTGGTATCTTATCAGCGAGAGAAAAGTTGATGTTCTTGAAGCGTTAAATCTGACTTTGGATGTTAATTTATTGCCGAAAGTGCATGCGGCTGGGGGGCAGTCTGATATAGTATTTAAGTACCGGGGATATAATGATTTGCCTGATCACGATTTGCTTCTTGAAGTAACTTTGACAGAGAAGGATAGTCAGAGAAGAAACGAAATGGAACCTGTAAGCAGGCATCTAGGACAGTATTTGATTAGAATTAATGAAAATGCATATGCAGTATTTTTAGCAAACTTTATTGATAATAATGTACTTTGTGATTTCAGACAGAGAAAAACAACTCCGTTTTACGACAACGGTAAATCGGTTCAAGGTCTTAAGATTATACCGCTTGATCTGATTTTTCTTGAAAAAATAGTTGATGAAAATGTCAATTATGACAAACTATTTGCAATATTTGAAAAAGCATATAATGATGGGGAAATGGACGGAGTCCGTTGGTATAATGATAAATTAAACAATGAATTTAATAATTTAAAGGGTTGATAAATGAAAATTAATGTAATTATTCAAGGCGATTGCTTGGAAGTTTTAAGTGGCAAAATAGATAAGGGCACGATAAACTTGGTTTATGCAGATCCGCCATATAATTTGTCGGGAAACGGCTTGAATCTGACAAATAATAAAACGGGTGGAGCGTTTTATAAGGTGAATGAAAAGTGGGACAAGTGGGATACGGATGACTACTTCGCGTTTTCTTTTAATTGGATAAAGGGTGTTTATGAAGTCTTGAAAGAAGGCGGAAGCCTTTATATTTCTTGTTCTCAGCACAATATAGCGGAAATTATTTTAAATGCCAAGCGAGCAGGTTTTAAATTAAACAATATAATTACATGGTATAAGACAAATGCAATGCCAAATATCACGAAGAGGACATTTACACATTCTACTGAATATGTCTGTTGGTTTGTTAAAGGTAAAAAATGGGTGTTTAATTACAATGAAGTAAAGAAATTTAATCCAAATAAGACTAAAGACGGCCAGGATAAACAGATGAGAGATTTTCTTGATTTTATCGAGTTGCCTGTGCTGCAGGGCAAAGAGCGTATAAGAGGCAGCAAAGGAAGGGCGGCACATCCGACTCAAAAACCGGAGAGACTTTTAGAATTAATAATTAAAGCTTCGTCTAATCCGGGAGATGTAGTTTTGGATCCATTCTTCGGGACAGGCACTACAGGCGCGGTTGCGGCTAAATTGGGCAGGAATTGGATTGGAATTGAAGCTAATAGCAAATATGTGAAAATGGCCGAAAAGCGATTGAAAAAAAATAAAGGAGAATAAAATGACAAATGTGAATCTTATTAAAGGTGATGCGTTTAACAAGCTTGATGAGCTTGAGCCAAATAGTTTTGATTTGATATTTGCAGATCCGCCGTATAATTTATCCGGCAAGGGGTTTGTCACATGCAAAAATGGCAAGCCGGTAACATGTAATAAAGGTGAATGGGATCAAATAGAAGATATACATGAATTTAACAGGAAATGGGTTGAAAAATGCGTTCGTGTTCTGAAAGATAGCGGCACAATATGGATATCCGGCACGCTTCATAATCATCCGTCCATAGGTGTAGTACTTAAACAGTTAGGACTTTGGATAATAAATGATATTGTGTGGTTTAAACCAAATGCAACTCCGTTATTACAGACAAACCGCCTAGCGCCATCAACAGAGATTATATGGCTAGCCAGCAAAACGAAGAAGTATTATTTTAACTATGCTTTAGGTAAACAAATAAACGAAGGAAAACAAATGAGAAATCTTTGGACCTTGTCGGCTGAAAGGCATAAAACAAAGCATCCGACAGAGAAACCGGAGAAGCTTATGGAAAGAATTATCCTTCTTGGAAGCAAGGAAGGCGATAATGTGCTTGATCCGTTTATGGGTTCCGGCACAACGGGAGCAGTGGCAAAACGTCTTGGAAGGAATTTTACAGGGCTTGAAATTGATGATGAGTTTTTTAAAATTGCCAAAGCAAGAATCAATCAAGGGCAAATTGGATACAAGAACGATCCAGCAGAGTCAAAGCAAACAGAGTTTGTTTTGAATGAAAAGAGAAAGTTAAAATGTGGCAAGATCAGGGTTGCTGTCTGAGGTGAACGGAAAGAAAAAATATTTCTTGATAACGGCTAATGGTTTACACGGGACATGGACGGCGCTGACGTTAAAAACAGTAAGATGCTTGATTGCACTGAGGGGAAGGATTTCCAGAAAACTATAAAAAGCTATAACAGGGAAAATTTTTGGTTGGTTAAATTTAAGTATGAAAATATAAAGCGGTACGAGGTCATGATTTTTGAGGAAGTTGGTTAAATAGAATGGAACGGTATAATTGTAGTTCAACACTGTACTGAAAAATCCAGTCAAGAAAATTTAACTTTCTACTAATAATATATGATTATTTGTTTGTGTTTGAAAAAGTATAGAGGGGAAGGATGGGAAAATGTTCATTCAGGAAGTAGCTGTGAAAAATTTTCGTGCTATAAAAGATGGTATTTTGGAATGTAATAAATATACTGCTTTGATTGGTAGAAATGGAGCGGGAAAGTCAACTTTTTTACAGGCCATTAACTGTTTTTATGATTTGACTGGTTTGAATCTGAACAATGAAGATTTTTTTAATAGGGATACTTCCCAAACAATAGAAATTCGAGTTACTTTTTGCGGATTAAAAGACTGTGAGGAAGAAGAATTTAAAAAATACATTACAGATAACAAGTTAATTGTAACAAAAAAAATTCAATTCATGGAGAAAATAGTTCAAAGATATTATGCTTCAGAGTTACAACTGCCAGAATTCGCAGAAATTAGAAAAATTGAAGATAACACTGAGCGAAAAGATAAATATAATGAGCTCGCTGGAGCTGGAAACTTTTCAAACCTATCGAAAGTAAAAAAATATTCCGAAGTAGAAAATATTTTTAAACAATTTGAATCCGAGCATCTGGACGATTTGAAGCCGTACGAAAGCGAAGTACAGTTTGGAGGGCCTAAAAATGTTGGTGGGGGAAGGCTTGATAAGTTCACAAAGTTTATTTTAATTCCGGCGGTAAAGGAAGTAAATGACGAACTGCAGGGTAAGAAATCTGTAATTGAAAAACTCATTGATATTATTGTGTTAAAAAAAATAAATTTAAGACCGGAAATCCAGGCATTTAAACAAAAATTTGAAGAAGAGGCTAAACGGGTTTATAGTATTGAAAAATTAACGGAATTGCCGCAATTGGGAAATTCAATATCTGAACTTCTTAAAATTTATATGCCAGAATCGGAATTAAAGCTTAATTGGCGTAACGAAATTGAGGTGCCCGAAGTAACTCCGCCACAACCTGTGGCAACCATGATTGAAGATGAATTTGAAGGAGCTATAAAAAATAAAGGACATGGACTCCAAAGAACATTAATAATTACTTTATTACAATATATAGCTAAATTAGAACAAGAAACCGGCAATTCTGCTGATTTTGACTTAGTGTTGGCGATAGAAGAACCAGAATTATATTTGCATCCAGCGCGTAGCAGATATTTGGCATCTGTTTTTAATTCGATGGTGAGTAGTGAAAAAATTCAAATATTGATTACTTCACATTCACCTCACTTTGTAGATTTAAGCAATTTTGATACAGTGCGGATAATCAAGAAGGCCAACACTGAAACTGAAAAAGTCAAGCATACTGTAGTTACCAAATATTCGAGTGATGAAGCAATTAAGTTGCTTGAAAAAATATGGAATAAACCGAGTGGCAGCTTTACGAGAACGAGTTTTGCGGCAAGAATAAATGATTGTATGAGCATGTTTTCAAATGAAGGTTTTTTTGCTAAAGTAGTTGTAGTAGTAGAGGGGTTGAGCGATCTGGGAATTTTATGGCAGATGCAAAGCGTATTAAATAAAGATTGGCTATCAAAAGGGATTGCAATTATTCCTGGCATGGGTAAAACGAAAATTGACAAACCAATTGTTGTTTTTAAAGGTTTCAATATACCTACATATTTTATTTTTGATGGGGATAAAACTAAGAACGAACAGAGAGACAAGGACTGTAATAAGGCTTTGTTACATCTTGCTGGAGAGTCTCCGGTGGATTATCCACCAACAACTATTAAACCTAATTGGGCGTGTTTTGAAGATGAGATGGAGTCAGAATTAAAGAAAGTGTTAAATGATGAATATGATTCTTTTGTTAAGTTGGCGGCACAAGAGACAACGGATAATCCCATGAAGAATATTGATGGAGCTGCAAAATTCATTGAAATGGTATATTCAAAAGGTAAAAAACTTCCTTTTTTAGAATCGATTGTTGAGAATATTACGCGATTAGTTTAGTAGGTGAAATTGAAGTTGACGTGATTTGTGTGCGACAAGGAATGAAAGAAACCACTCGACACAGTGCGTTGACTCAAGACCTGGATAGAAAAAACACAAATAAAATATAGCGGTAGTGCTATTTGTTCGTAAATAATATGAATTGATGTTAGAATCGGATTTATGATTTTTGGGGGAGAAATGATAAGTTGTACTATAACAGGAACAAAACTGATAATAAAAAAGTAATTAATGGGTTTTCAAGAGTCATAATAAACGTGATAAGATGTAACGG
>JAFGWA010000100.1 GCA_016937715.1 Candidatus Goldiibacteriota bacterium | reverse complement strand
TGCTTATTTTAGAAAGAAATCTGGCAACTACAGGAGAGAACCCCTTTTATGAATCTTTTTAATTACACACAATACTTGACAGTATCAACAGCTCTTAATCCATAAACTTTTATCCCATATCCAATAGATAAAGGCCGAGGGACGGAGGGACGGATGCACGGAGGGACGGAAGAGTGCTTAAACAATAAACTTCTATCCCATAAATAAATCCGAGGGACAGAAGAGAGTAGCGGTTTAAGCTATAGGCAGTTAAGCAGAAGCTTAACCGCGGAAGATCAGAAGGACGGAGGGATAGGTTTTCGGTTTGGACAATATGTTTCGTTTATGCTTAATTGCCTGTCTGCTTATTGCTTAAAATAAGGGGTGCGGCTACCGGGACAAAAATTAAAGTTCGCAGGTACAGAATAAAAGACGAAAAAAAATAAAAAACGGGCCAAACACAACCCGTTTTTTGAATGACATTTAAAACAAATATAAACAACTCGCCTTAAAAAGCGCGGCTACCAAAACCCAGATCAAAACCAACTACCGCGGGCTGAAGACCCGCGTCTACCACTGCCAAGACAAATAAAACTACCGAACAGCGCAGGAGCGCCGTCCTTACAAATTCAAATAAAACAAACTAAACATATCGCAGAAAAATTACCTGCATCTGACACGACATAAACACTGCACTTTCTACAGTATATCATATACAAAATAGAACGTCGGGACGCTGTTTCCGTTGATTGCCTGCGCCAAAGCCACAGATAATTTGAATTTATTCATTTTATTATACACAAGGTTTATTTCCAATCCCCCGCCCGCGCCTGTCTTGTACTGGTCAAGTTTCTGCATCTGCCAGATATCACCGGTGTTGCCCATATCAATCAGAATAAACCCATTTACAGATGTCAGCTCCATCAGCATCACTTTAAACCCTATATTATCAAAAATCTTATGGTCGTACCTGAACCTGCATTTAAAGCTGTAATCCCCGTAGAATTCATCCACCCTGTAGCCCCAAAGGGAATCATAGCCGCCAAGCGAGTACCGTTTCCACGCAGGAAGGTCATAGCGTTCCAGCACATAACCCGCGTCCGCCGAAATGGAAAACCTGTCACTTCCGTTTATCGTAAAACTTTTTGCCGCGTCAAGGTTAAGATACAGGTAATTATATTTTGATTCACTTCCCGGAAGGCCCTTTTCAAAATGCACGGAAGCTAAAAAGTCATTGCCTTGCAGCTGATCCTTAACTTTAACTTCCAAAACGCTGTCCCAGATATTAATTGTTCCGCCGTCAGTACTTACGCTTTCATCAAGCGCGGCAAAATAATAAGTTTCCCTTTTTATTGACTCTTTCACACTGAAAAACTGAAGAAATTCGGGAGTTTCAAGCCCTACTCTTACCCCCCTGTTACGCTGAAGATACTTCTTTTTTTCAAAAATGCGTTCAAACCAGATATTGTCATAAAGGCTTATGGATACAGGAAAATTGAAATTTAAACTGTATTTAACCAGGTAATTCATCTTGCTGTAAACATAATTATATTCCGTGGAACCTTCAAGTTTTGATTTGTCAAAATCCTGAACTATTCCCATTTTTATGCTTGTATCAGGAAGCACGAATTTAAAGGTGGGGGTGACAAAAAAATGTATCTCTTTAACCCTTACCTGCATAATTTCATTTTCTGATATTTTCGGTTCTTCAGCCAGGGACAGATTTAATCCCGCGGCAAGAAAAAGCAAAAGCATCAGGAGCCGCTTTGCCATTTTTTCATCCTTTCCTTAATATCAGCTTCCGCGCCGTTGTCGGTGGGTTCATAATATTTTTTGCCCTTTAACCTGTCCGGCAGGTGGTCCTGCTTTACATAATGGCCTTCGTAATCGTGCGCGTATTTATACCCTTTGCCGTACCCAAGGTCTTTCATAAGTTTGGTAGGCGCGTTTCTTATATGCATAGGAACAGGGTCATCCCTGAAATTTTTAAGGTCTTCTTTGACAAGGTTGTGCGCCATGTATACCGCGTTGCTTTTTGGCGCGGTTGCCATATATACAGCCGACTGTATTATTGCAAGTTCGCCTTCCGGGCTGCCCAGAAAATCGTACGCCTCTTTTGCGGCCAAAGCGACAACAAGCGCGTTGGTATCCGCATTGCCTATGTCTTCGCTGGCAAACCTTATTATTCGGCGCGCGACGTATAAAGGAACATCTCCCGATTCCATCATCCTTGCAGCCCAGTACGCGGCAGCATCCGGGTCTGAATCCCTCATACTTTTATGAAGCGCGGATATTATATTGTAGTGCTCTTCCCCGCCCTTGTCATAGAAGTGGGTGTTTTTTTCCGTAACCTCTTTTATGTCATCAACGGTTATCTCATAACTTTCTTCTGTCTTCATATTGTCTATCATTTCAAGGATATTCAAAGCCGTCCTTGCATCGCCGTTTGACAACAGGTCAAACACCTTAAACGCATCATCATGTATTCCAATCTTTCTTTTTCCCAGGCCGCGTTCTTTGTCATTGACCGCCCTTAAAACTATCTGCCTGATATCCTCTTCTTCAAGGGGTTTTAGCGTTATCACCCTTGCCCTTGACAACAAAGCGGAATTTACTTCAAAAGAAGGGTTTTCGGTGGTAGCGCCTATCAGAATAATTGTGCCGTTTTCAACGTGCGGTAAAAAACCGTCCTGCTGGGACTTATTAAAACGGTGTATTTCATCAATAAACATAATGGTTTTTTTGCCTCTTGCATGGTTAAGGCGGGCTTTTTCAAGGACTTCTTTCACTTCTTTTGTGCCGCTGTTAACCGCGGACAAAGGTATAAATTCCGCGTTTATGTGTTTGGCAATAATCATCGCCAGAGTGGTCTTGCCGGTGCCCGGCGGCCCCCAGAATATAATTGATGGAATACTTCCTTTTTCAAGAAATCCCCTAAGATACCCTTTTTTTCCTACAGCCTGTTCCTGCCCTGAAAATTCATCAAGGTTTGCGGGCCGCATCCTGTAGGCCAGCGGCCTGTATTTATCTTTTTCCGGCGTACCCGCGGAGAACAGATCGTCCTGCATCAGTTTTTTATTCCTCCATGCTGTTGATTAAAAAACCGGTGGCAAGTTTAGGCAGAAAATAAGTGCTTTTCTGAGGCATAACCTCGCCGTTTTCTGAAATTATCCTTACTTCTTCCACAGTTGCCGGCCCAAGAAGAAATGTTATTTCTGACCCTCCCGAAGACACCATTTTTATAGCTTCGTCTATATCCGGAGTGTAGTCAATACCTTCGTTTATAGCGGTCTCATCCATTTTAAGAATGCGTTCAAAAAGCAGTTTATGAAGCACTGAAGCGTCAAGAAGATAATAGTCCATTATGTGCTCGCTTAAATTCACTATCTTCGCGTATTCTTTCTTTTTAAGGGTTAACGCGTGGCACATGCCTTTTCCAAAAATGCCTATTATCTTTTTGCCCGCGGAATTTACCATAATCTCACGCAGTTCTTTTTCATCAGCGCATTTCTTTACCTCAAAAAACTTTTCAAGTTCCGCGGCGCCAAGAATATCAGGGTTAAATTTGGCTTTAATCCTGTGCGTCGGAAGTATGCTTATCCCCGAATGCTCCATGCTTATCAGGCACATCATAATGTAGTCATACGCGGCGCCGGGCTTTGCCCCTTTTTCCCTCATCTCGTTTCTGAAATTAATGCCGGTTTCATACCTGTGATGCCCGTCCGCTATAAACAGTTTTTTGCCTGCAAAAAAAGATGATATTTTTTCTTTTTCATTTTTATCAGTCACCCTGTAAATCCTGTACCTTATCCCGTCGGCCGCTTTTACGTCATAATAAGGTTTGTCATCCCCTATGTGCTTTCTTATTATCTCGTCCACTTTCTTTTCAGCGTCAAAATACAGCGACAGGATGGGGCTTGTATTGGCTTTAGTCTGCCTCATCAGCAAAAGCCTGTCAACTTTTGGGCCGCTGTGGGTCTTTTCATGTGGCAGCACCACTTTTTTTTCAAACTCTTCCAGTTTTACCTGCCCAAAAAACGCGGCCATTTCGCGCTTTGTCCCGTCGGGAGTTAAGTATTCCTGAGTATAAAGGTAATAACACTCCTCTTTATCCCGGATAAGCACGCCCTCTGATATCCATTTTTTAAGATTTGCCGCCGCCCTGGTATATTTGTTTTGAGAATCATTATCGCCGGATTCTTCGTTGCCTTTGTCAATACGCACCACGTTATACGGCGACATTGAATAATAAACGGAAGTATCCCTGATAATGTCATATGGCGGCATAATTACTTTTGCCATATCCACTTTCTCGCTGTTATAGTGCACTGATGAAAACGGTTTTACCTCTGCCATGTTTTTTATCCTTTCAAGTGATATTTTTTTATATAATAACCTTTTAAATAATATACGCCTTTTTGTCCTTTTTTACCATTAACTGTTTTAACCTTTCTTTATGGCTTTTTCTGCCCATAAGCGCAAAAACAGCGTCTTTACACGCCTGCGCCCCGGGCTGATCATAGGAGTTTACATTATACAGTTCTCCCAGAAACGCGGTCTGCACTTCCAGCAGATAAATAAGCTGCCCCATTGTGAATTCTGATATTTCCGGAAGGGTTATTGTTATGCTTGCCCGCTGGCTGTCCGCAAGCGTTTTTTGCGCTGCTGATTGTTCCGCATTTAAAAGGTCGCTTAATTTATGCCCGCTTAAATACCCCAGCGCCTCCGATTCATTGAAATTTGACGGGATATCAATATCTTCCCTGAATTTTTCCACTTTAATAAAAGTAATTACTTTGTCATAAGGGCCTTCCATGTAAAGCTGTAACTGCGAATGCTGGTCAGACGCGCCAAGCGCTTTAACCGGCGTAATTCCACAGTTTATAATTCTGCCGTCGCGCGAAAATTTTTTTCCTAAAGATTCCGCCAGCAGCTGCCCGTACCATCCCGCAACATCTTTTAACGCGTCAGCGTATGGCATCATTACACTTATATTTCTTTTATACCTGGCCGCGGATATGTATTGCAGGACAGCCGACATATAAGCGGGATTATTCCAAATTGTGCCGTCTGAAACCATTGTATCCATATACGCCGCGCCCTTTAAAAGTTCATCTATGTTGACCCCGCACACCGCAAGCGGAAGCAGGCCTACAGCAGACAGAACCGAGAACCTGCCCCCTACATTATCGGGCACAGCAAAAGACATAAGGTTATATTTTGCCGCCAGCGGCCTTAAAGGCCCGTTAATCCTGTCCGTGGTGATTATTATATGCTCCTTAAGTTTTTCTTCTTTCATCTGCGCAAGCAGTTTTTTCCAGAATATTTTCATAAAAGCTGCCGTTTCCGGAGTTTCGCCGGACTTGCTTATTATATTTATGCATGATTTTTTTATGTCTATGATGTCAAAGATTCCCGCGGCAGCCGCAGGGTCAGGATTATCCAGAACAAACAACCTGGGTGCTTTTCTTTTATTATCCGGCAGCAGATTATAAAAAGGGTGCGATAACGCCCTGTGAAGGGCGGTTGTCCCAAGCGCGCAGCCGCCGGTGCCTATGACCACAAAATTTTCAAATTTATCTTTTATCGCAAGCGCGGTTTTTTTGATGTCTTCTTTTATTTTTGTGTCATAAGGCAGGTAAAAAAAGCCCAGCTTTCCGTCGTCCCTTTTTTCCTGAAGATTTCTGCCGGCCTTTTTAATGACGGGTTTAAGCTTATTTATATCGCCTGCACGAATGCCTTCAGAACCTATTTTTTCCGGCATCATATTATTAAAGTTAATTGTTATTCTTGCCCTTTTCATCTGTTTCCGGCGTTTTTCCGTCATTAATTACCTCCTTTTCGGAGTCTTCGTACTCAAAATACCAGACAAAATTAACAATTGTGGTTACCGCGGCAAGCCCGCCGATTACTGTATAATAAACCGGCATATACTCCTGAACCGGTTTCATTTTAACGCTGAAAGTTTTCTGGCTTATCGCTTCCGCCGCGGTGATATAAAGCGTGGACAGCAGAAATCCAAACGGGACGGCCTGCACAAGGCTTACTTTCGCATCCTCTATAAGATTATTCTTTCCGTATTTAACAGGTTCAAAAACAGGCATGTTGCTGCTTTCGGCATATTCGGCAGAGCTTGTGACCGAGTAATAGAAATCCGTATCATCCAGTATGGCGGCATTCGAAAGCGGGATTACACAGATAAGAAACACCGCCGCCAGAAGAATTTTTTTTAAAAACATCAGCGCCTCTTCAGTAAATTACTTTATTAAGCGGGTATTCTATTATGTCCTGCGCACCGCGTTCCTTTAATTTTGGAATAAGCGGCCTTACTTTCTTTTCGTCCATAATCACTTCAATGGCAACCCATTGCTCTTCGCCTTTTTTGCCTATCAGATAAGATATGGTCGGCCTTTTTGACGCAGGCAGCAGTTCCAGAACACACCCAAGTTTGCTCTCCGGAATGTTCATTTTAACACCCACTTTTTCACCGGCGTTTAAGGCGCCTTTTAAAAGAAGCAGGACGTCATTTATTTTTTTCTGTTTCCATTCGTTTTTCCAGGATTCCTTATTGGCAATCATAACGGTGGTTGATTCCATTATGGTATCCACTATCCTTAATTTATTCGCCCTTAACGAAGAGCCTGTTTCCGTAAGTTCCACAATGGCATCAGCCAGATGAGGCGGCTTTGCTTCTGTCGCCCCCCAGGAAAAACTTACATCAGCCTTTACTTTATGTTTTTTAAGGTATGCTTTCGTGGTGTTTACAAGTTCCGTGGAAATATGTTTGCCCGCAAGGTCTTTAACGGATTTTATTTTTGAATTTTCCGGCACCGCAAGCACCCAGCGTACAGGCCTCATACCCACTTTCCCGTAGACAAGGTTATCAACTTTTTTAACCGACTCCCCGCTGTCAGCCACCCAGTCTTCGCCTGTCATTCCCGCGTCAAAAATGCCTTCGGCCACGTATTTTGCCATTTCCTGCGCCCTTACAAGGGTTATTGACAATTCTTCGTCGTCAACCGCCGGATAATAGCTTCTTGAGTCCGATTTTATGTTAAAACCGGCCTTTTTAAATATGTTAAATGTTGATTCCTGCAGGCTTCCTTTTGGCAGACCTAATTTTAAAATCATAACAACCTCCTGTAATTTTTAAAGCGGACTTTGATAATAACATAAAATAAGAAGGGTGTCAAATAAAGGCAGGTTGCGTTGTTGTATGCTTTTGTGTGTAATTTAAGTAAAAGGGGTTCCTAACCTGTATTACAATGGTTTTTGCTGAGAAAACCAAACAGG
>JAFGWA010000099.1 GCA_016937715.1 Candidatus Goldiibacteriota bacterium | reverse complement strand
CCGCCCTAACCTGCTATGTATGCGGCAGGGGCGGTTTAATGCCGCGGCGGCATATTCGGATGTGACGCAAATTCCCGATTGCCAATGAATTAACCGGACTGATGATTTCAAGTTTATTTGGATGCAAGAATGCCAATTTGCGGCGCGTGCTGAAAAAACATACCCAAGCCCTGTAAAACGGAGGGACAAAAACACGAGGGACAGAGGGACGGAAGTAAAAGCAAAAAACAAATCAACTGCCGCGCCCTGAAAAGACGCGCCTACCACTGCAAAATCAAACTGCTTCATCTATAATAGCCATGCGAACCCTCTACCCCCCAATTTTCCATTGACTTTACACGCCTTTACTGTAAAATCTTAAATAGTTTTAACATCAAAGGAGGAATTAAATGAAAATTAAAACATTATTTATTGCTATCCTGCTGTCCCTGGCTTGTGTTGCGGTATACGCGACACCCACAGTAACAGAAACCGTTACGGAAACAGTAACCGCGACAACCACAGAAACAGCTACCGAAACAGTAACAGACACAATCACTCCGGACTGGACAGCTACTGATTCCCCGACTATAACCCTCACATCCACAATTACACTGACAGCCACAGAAACACCGACAATTACCCTTACATCGACAATTACAGTGACTTTCACAATTACAATGACCGCCACAAATACTCCGACACCGCAGGCAGAAGTTTTTGCTTATCCCAACCCGGCTTATGCGGGGTTTGTGACAATTGCCTATCCTATTGACCCGGCAAAAACAGCAAAACAGGTTGAAATAATTCTTTATTCCACAGACGGTGAAGAAACCGGAAAAGTCACGGATGACGCGCCAAACGGCTATTGCCGCTTTGATATTTCAAAGATGTCACGCGGAGTATATTTTTACAAAACTATAATACGGTATACAGACGGCAGTCAGACAGTTAAAAAGCACGAAAAATTCGCCGTGGTAAGATAAGGAGAGGCTCAAATGAAAAAAATAATAATAACAGCAGCAGTTCTTTTACTTATATCATCAATTGGTTTTTCAGCGGATACTGACATGAAGAACACATCGGCAACCGCCGGAAGGTATCTTGACCTGTACGCGGGCGCCGCAGGTTCCGCGATGGGCGGCGCTTACATAGGTTCATGCGACGATGCCTCTTCTGTTTTCTGGAACCCTGCCGGCCTTGCTTCAATGAAAAACACAGAAAAAAAATGGAGCATGTTCTTTTCGCATAACGTATGGCTTATGGACATGATGATGGACCACCTGTCAGCCGCGGGTAACTTCGGCAAATTGGGCGCTGCAGCGTTTGGAATAGGTTATTTTAACGCCGGAGAGATGAAAAAATATGAAATTGACGCGGAGAATAATTACATAGCAGCCGGAACTTTTTCGCCTTACGCCATTACCGCTTCCCTGTCATATTCAAACACACTGGAAAAGAACATTGATTTTGGCGTTACGTTAAAATACATCCTGGATACCATAGACGGCAGCACAATAAGCACAGGCGCCTTTGATTTAGGGCTCCGGTATAAATCACCCCTTGAAGGCCTTTTCTTCAACCTGCTGGCAAAAAACTTTGCCGGCACGCTTGGCGGAAACATTCTGCCAAAAGGTTTAACCTTTGGCGCGTTCTATACAATAGATTTGGCGGATTATAATTTAAGCGCGGAATACAACCTTGTGGGCAAAGTAAATAACAATGCCGTTCACAGGGCGGGAATCAGCATAAAAACACCCTTTCTTTTTACCGCGCGCGCGGGATATCAGACAGACAATACCGGCGTAACAACCGGCTTAAAGGGCTTAACCTGCGGCGTAGGGCTTAACATTGAAGAAAAGTTTGTGGACTTCTCTTATGAACCATACGGCGAACTTGGAAATTCTTTCAAAGTATCCCTTGGCGGGGCTTTTTAACGCACACAACTGACCATACTTAAAAATAAAAAAGAGGCGCTGTAAAAAGCGCCTCTTTTTTTATTTCAACCGTACAGTTTTATTCTTATAACTCCCCCGGCCTGCCTATCCCGTACTCTTTCATCTTACGCCATAGCGTAGAACGAGATATCCCAAGCGCCTTCGCGGCCTTGGTGTGATTATTATCATATTTTTCAAGCGCCCTGTTTATAAAAGACTTTTCCGCGTCCGCAAGGTTCAATTCCGGGTCAGAACCATCGCTTCTTAACTCTTCTTTAACCGGCGCAGACAGTTTCCTGAAAGGCGATATTCCCTGCAGGGTTACCGGAAGGTCCGCAATAGTTATGATATCAGATGACGCCATTGCAAAAGCATGCTGCACAATATTATCAAGCTCCCTGACATTGCCGGGATATTCGTAATTCATTATCGCCGCGCGCGCCCTTGGGTCAATGCCCACAATATTACGGCGCTCCAGTTTATTATATTTTTCAATGAAAAACCTTAACAGATACGGAATGTCTTCTAACCTTTCCCTTAAAGGCGGAATGTGAATATGAATTACATTAAGCCTGAAAAATAAATCTTCCCTGAAAGTTTTTTCCTGAATGGATTTCATAAGGTCCTGATTTGTAGCCGCAATGACCCTGATATTGACATTCTTTGACGCTTCATCCCCAAGCCTTCTTAAATCCCCATTTTCAAGCACCCTTAAAAGTTTTGCCTGCAGCCCAAGGCTTAAGTCGCCGATTTCATCAAGAAAAAGCGTGCCGCTGTCGGCAAGTTCTATCAGCCCTTTTTTGTCAGCCGACGCGCCCGTAAAAGCGCCCCTTTTGTAGCCGAACAATTCAGACTCTAAAAGGTTTTCCGGTATTGCCGCGGAATTCACCGCTATAAAAGGTTTTGAAGCCCGCCTGCTAAGCTCGTATACCGCCCTGGCAATAAGTTCTTTACCCGTGCCTGTCTCCCCGGTTATCAGAATATTGCTTTCATTTTTTGCCACTTTCTTTACAACAGCCATTACTTTTTTTATCTTATCGCTTTTGCCCACAAACCTGCCTTCAAAATAGTCCGGTTCACCGTCCTGTACCGCGTCTACAACAGAGGCCGCGGCTGACCTTTCAAGAATAAATTTCAGTTCGTTTAAATTCACAGGTTTCACTATGTAGTCAAAATTTTCAACTGACGCGGATTTAATTACCCTGTCCAGTTTTTCACGCGAACTTAACACAAGCACACGCATTTCAGGAAAGCGCTCGCCTATAAATTTAATAATATTAAGTTCCAGTTCGTCGGCAATATCGCTGTCAATTATAAGCATATCAAAACCTGCCTGCAGCTTGCTTATCAGTGACGCGGAGTCTGTGACGATATAAGGGGAGTATGAATTATCTTCAAGGTAGTTATTTATCCTTATCGCGTCTTCCCTGTCGGCCAGAGCGAGAAGTATTTTATTCATTGCTCTGCATTTTCTCCTTTAAATTTTGTATATAAACCCCACAGCTCTTTATCCTGCGGAAACAGTTTTATTCCCGATTCAAGTTCTTTAACGGCTTCAGTAAGCATTCCATTCTCTTTTAACGCAAGAGCCAAATAGGATATAGCCCTGACACTTGCCGTCTCATTATTAGACTTCCTAAAGTTTTCAACTGCCACTTCCAAATTCTTTGTTCTATAATGAAACACTCCAATATTTAAATATATTATATCCCTTTTAAATTTGTTTTCAAGTAATAATTTATAAAGTTCTTCGGCCCGTTTAAAATCATTTCCTAAAAGGTATTGATTCGCTTTATTCAGCATCGCTTCGTTCATCTGTAATTCAGTCAGAGGCGATAAAGAGTCAATTCCCTTCTGCAGTAACGGCGTATTCCCGCCGCGTTCTTTTGATTCAATAAAAGCCTTCTTAGCCTCTTTATAAAATCCCCTGTCATAAAGCAGAGCTCCAAGCCGTTCATACGCCGAAGAAAAACCTGTACCGCGCAACGCGGCCAGGCGCAGGTACTTAAGTTCATTATCCGTATCGCCCATTCGGGCGTAAGCAAGTGATGCATTATAATAAATATTACCTTCCGGCTTATCAATGGGAAAATCCAGCGCCATGATATAAAGTTTTGCAGCCTGCTCCGGATAACCGCCTGATAAAAGCGCGTTTGCCTGATTTACCATTGACACAGGATACCAGCCGATAAGGTCATAATCATTTTTACTTTCTTTTGCGAATTTTTCAAAAATACTTCTGTACGAATACATCCGATACAACGCGGGCGAATATGTTTTTTTCAACGGATTAAGTTTTACCAGAAGGCCTTTGGGAACAGCAGTATATCCGTTCATATACGGGTCAAGCTTCGGCATAAAGGCGCTTCTGTAAACATCAGTTTTATTTTTATAGTTTTCAATGATGTTTAATATGTTGCGCTCCGTGTCAAACGGCTTCATGGGTATATTTTCATATTTTTTTATAAAATCATTTATCCCCCAGTCAAATATCATAAAAGAAGCGGTGGCAAAAATTATATCAGTTCTTCTTTTTTCAATCTCCTGAATATAATACACCGGCATAAGGTTGTAATCTCCGTCTGCCACATACAGGGACCCGGTTTCCATTGTATTTAAAAGGTTGTTGCCGTAGTCATATGACAGATAATCATTTGAATGATTATTCTTTTTAAAATTATCAGATATCATAAACCCCGCCGCTGCCGCGGCTATAGCCATAACAACAAAATACGTTTTTTTATTTTTAAAGCGGCTAAGCGCATATACTGTTCCCGCCGAAATAAACAGGCCTGTTATATACTCCGCGGGCATGATAAAAATCTGTATTAACCATTTAACATCCTCCTGCGTCCTGTTATAAAAAACAACAATAAATATTATAAGCAGGGCGGATGATAACAGTACCGCGTTAAGTTTTTTTGAATACTTATTCACGGCTATAACTCCGGGTATTGCAAAAATCCATAACCAGCCAAAATTTGTCAAAAACAGTTTTAAAAACTCCATAATCTGATAGCGGAAAACATCCCACGAAGCATCAACAGGGCCAAGATACGCTTTTCTTGAAACCACCCATATGAAATTTTCTAAATTTGAAGGATTGCCCCAGTTAAGCGCGGCAGGCACACCCGCACGTATAAACATATATATGTATGGTGTAAGTCCTGCAATAAAAAAAAGAATCAGCATGATATGATGCTGAAGATGTGTCTTTTTAATATTAATCAGGTAAACAAAAAATAACACCGGCGCAAGTATAATCATGCTTGGCCAATGGTTGGAAAGTGAAAGCCCGTAGATAAAAGAGATAAAATACACTTCTTTTATTTCAAACCT
>JAFGWA010000098.1 GCA_016937715.1 Candidatus Goldiibacteriota bacterium | reverse complement strand
TCTTCATGCCAAAACCTCCTGATACTGGTAGTTTTAACACTTAATCACTCCAGTTTCAAGTGGTCCAGTTTTTGGGGGTAAGCTCCTTTAACCTAAAGACAATTAACCAATATCCTATAAATTAAAACTAAGTTTGATTGTATTTTTTAAGGTTATATATATAGGATATAAGATATAAGGTTATTAGATAAGCACTTATATATTGGATATGGGATAATAGTTTATGGGATAAATATTTTATATTATTTTAATACTTTCCCTATAATATCATGATGGCCGGCGATGAAATCTGACGCGGACATTCTTTTTTTGCCTTCAAGCTGGACTTCTTTTATAAGAAGGCTCCCTTTTCCTGCGGCAGTTAAAAAGCCGGCGCCCTTAATAATCTTATGAATAGTTCCGGGGGCGCTGTCGGTCACTTCGTCAATGTATTCGGATTTAAAAATTTTCAAAATTTTATCGTCAAAAGAACAGTATGATACAGGCCATGGAAGCAGCCCGCGTACCATATTAAAAATATCCCTGTTTGATTTATTAAAATCTATTTTCCCGTCCTCTTTTTTAAGTGCCTTTACAAGTGTGGCTAAACTTTCATCCTGTTTAACCCTTTCATATTTTCCGGATTCAAGCATATCAAGCACGCGCGGCACAGAAGTGCCGGCAAGGGCGGACAGTTTTGAATAAAGGGTTATTGAATCGTCGTTATCCTGTATTTCATATTTATCCATATGCATGATGTCGCCGCAGTCAAGCCGCTTATCTATAAACTGGTAGCTTACCCCGGTTTCTTTATCTCCGGCCATTATGGCGGCGTTTATAGGCGCCGCGCCGCGCCACCTGGGAAGCAGCGAAGCGTGAATATTTATGCTGTGAAATTTTGGATGGTATATTATTTCATCGGGAAGTATCTGCCCAAAAGCCGCGATAAGGTTCAGGTCAGGTTTTGATTTTAGATACTGTTCCATAAATCCGGGAGATTTTACTTTTTCCGGCTGTAATACCGGTATTGAAAGCTCAATGGCGGCTTTTTTAACGGGGGTGGGGAGTATTTCCTGCTTTCTGCCTGCGGGGCGGTCAGGCTGTGAAACCGCGAAAAGAATTTTATGGCCGGCCGCGGCTGCGGCTTTTAAAGCGGGAACCGCGAATTCGGGAGTTCCGAAAAAAACTATGTTCATTTAAGTTTTGCCTTTTTTTGGGTTTCTTTTTTTATCTCTTTAAGTTCTTTTCCGTGCATAAGTTTTCTTGCAGGGGACATGCGGTCAATAAAAACCACCCCGTTTAAATGGTCAATTTCATGCTGAAGCACTATGGCAAGAAAGCCTTCCGCCTCTATTTTTAAGGGTTTGCCATACGGGTCAAACGCGCTGACCGTGACTCTGGCGGGCCTGTCAACTTTTTCAAAAATGCCCGGGAAACTTAAGCATCCTTCTTCAAATGTCACTTTATCTTTTGAAACAGAGGTGATAACCGGATTAGCCAGATATAACAATACGCGGTCTTCATCGCGCGAAGTGTCAATCACAAGCATTTGTTTTAAGATGCCCACCTGGTTGGCGGCAAGGCCCACTCCGTTAAAAGCGTACATGGTTTCCAGCATGTCATCAAAAATCTTTTTTAAATCCTCGCCAAATTCTGTCACCGGTTCGGCTTTCTTTTTTAAAACCGGTTCTCCGTATTTTTTAATTTCATAAGTCATTTTGTAACCTTCCTTTAAGTAATATGTAATAATTATATACTATAGAAGAAAAAGTTCAATGATTTATAGATAATAATAAAAAAAAACGGCCTCCCGGGCGCCGCGGGCAATTACGGTTTAAAGCGGTTGACAATTATACAGTTATATGTATAATTGTTATACAAATAACAAGGAGGCCGTATATGACAATGTATGAAATGCAGGCGGAACAGTTTAAAGCGCTTTCCCACCCTTCAAGGGTAAAGATTATTCAGGTTTTAAGCGAGAATAACTGCTGTGTCACAAATCTGGCAAAACTGTGCGGAGAACCGCAGCCGCAGACATCCAGGCATTTAGGGGCGTTAAAAAAAGCCGGGCTTTTAATATGCGAAAAAAAAGGGACAAAAACATGCTACAAAGCAAGCTCTGCCCAGGTTTTTAAAATGATTGAAGCTGCCGGTGAGATTGCAAAAAAACGCGGGCTTGATATAGCCGCGGGAATGAAAAAGAAAAGGGGGTAAAATAAAATGGACAGGCTGATTGATGAAAGTTCAATAAAAGAAATAAAGAATAAGTTTGATACGGAGCTGAAAGAATCGGTGGATGTGATTATTTACAGTAATCAGGTTTCTGTTCCGGCAAATGAACAGGAAAAGCAGCTTGCCGATTTTACAAGGAAGTTTTTAAAGGAATTATCAGAAATTGACGGCAGGATTGAGGTTGAAGAAAAGGCTATGGATTCTGCCGAAGCGAAAGAAATCGGAATCAGCACATCTCCCAGTATTTCTTTGGGGTTAAAGAAGGGTTATAAAATAATTTTTAACGGAGCCCCTCTTGGGCATGAAGCCACAAGTTTAATTGAAACTATTACCATGCTCTCCGGCGGAGATTCACGGCTTTCTGATGAAGATAAAGTACTGCTTAAAAACGCGGATAAAAAGGCAAAGATACAGGTTTTTATCACGCCCACATGCCCGTATTGCCCTAAATCGGTTATTCTTGCCGCTAAGATTGCGATTGAAACAAAGGGAGTAATTTCGGCGGAATGCGTTGAAGCTATGGAGAATCAGCAGCTGTCAGAAAAATTTAATGTAGGTTCGGTGCCGCAGCAGGTTATAAATTCAGACCCCGCGTCAATCACTGTGGGCGCGCAGAATGACAGGGCTTTTATAATGCAGGTTTTAAAGTACAGCTCGCCGGAAAAAGCGGCCGCTTTAGAAGCGGAGGCAATGAAAATAAAAACGCAGAAAGAAAAGCTTACAGACAGCCCTAAAGAGACAATTTACGTTACAGACGGCAATTTTAAACAGGCGCTTGCCAAATATCCCGCGCTTGTGGTGGACTGCTGGGCGGAATGGTGCATGCCGTGCAAAATGCTTTCTCCGACAATTGATCAGCTTGCGCAGGAAGAAGCCGGTAAAATTGTTTTTGCGAAATTGAATGTGGACGAAAACCGTGAAACCGCCGAAGAACACGGAATTATGTCCATTCCAACCGTCATGGTCTTTAAGAACGGGGTAAAAACAGGCGAAATAGTGGGCGTGCAGCCCAAACCCATGCTGTTAAGCAGGATACAGGAACTGTTAAAGTAAAATAAAAATTCAGGGAGGCAATAATATGGATACCGGAATCAATATTAATCTTGGCAATATGCAGGGTGGCGCTGTTTCAAATAAAGCGGATGTAATTATTATAGGCGGCGGCCCTGCCGGGCTTACAGCTGCCATTTATAATGCCAGGGCCGGTTTAAAAGTAATGATGATTGAAAAACTTGCCGTGGGCGGGCAGATATTTTTAACCGCTGAAATTGAAAATTATCCGGGATTTGAAAATATTTCAGGGCCGGAACTGATACAAAAAATGGAAAAACAGGCGGATAATTTCGGCCTGGTTAAGATTTTTGATGAGGTGCTGAAAATTGAAAGTATAAGCGGGGGAGTTAAAAAGGTTCATTGCGCTTCGGGGACAGTATACGAAGCAAAAGCAATAATAGCTGCTACCGGCGCCAGATATAGGGACATAGGGGTGCCGGGGGAGGCTGAATTCAGGGGCAGGGGTGTATCAAACTGCGCGACATGCGACGGTGCGTTTTACCGCAACCTGGAAGTGGCGGTAATAGGCGGCGGCGATACCGCGGTGGAAGAAGGGATATATCTTACTAAATTTGCTTCCAAAGTGCATATAATCCACAGGCGTGACAGGTTAAGGGCCGCCAAAATAATACAGGACAGGGCTTTCGCGAATTCTAAAATCAGTTTTATATTTGATTCGGCGGTAACCGAAATTTTTGGATCAAAAGGGGTTGACGGAGTTAAAATAAAGAATCTTAAAACTAATTCCGAAACTGATCTTAAAGTATCAGGCGTTTTTGTGTTTATAGGGCTGGTGCCGGGGACGGAGTTTATGAAAGGGACGCTGGAAATGGATTCTCAGGGATATATCAAAACAGACGCGGACATGAAAACAAGCGTTGACGGTATTTTTGCCTGCGGCGATTGTATTGAAAAAAAGTTAAGGCAGGCAGTAACCGCGGCAGGTGACGGAGCCATAGCAGCGTATTCCGCGGAACATTATATTGAACGCCTTGAAGGGACGGAATACGTGTAAATTGTAAAGAATAGAGGATTAAGCTATAGGCAGTTAAGCATAAGCGGAAAGATAAATAACGCAGCCGGGCAGCTCGGTGGCTTGGAAGTTTGATTTAGATCCGGCAGACGCGGGCCCTTAGCCGGCGTTTTTGTAATTGATGTCTGTTTTTACTTCGGACCCTCTGACCCTTAGACCTTTCGTCCCTCGTCTTTTATCTATGGGATATGGGATATTGGTTTATGGGATAAAGATTTTATTTTCTCAATGATATAAGTTTTACCACTCCAAGCACAAGGCAGAAAATAAAAATCAAAGAGAAAAGTATTTTATAAAAGGTATAATTTTCAGGGGTGTAATTAAAAAGAATTTCATGGACTCCGGGAGGGATTTTAATCCCCATATAAAGGCCAAAAGCCGGTTCTATTTTTGTTGCCATATTATCCAGATACGCGGTCCAGCCCGGATATTGGCTGTTGCAGAAGATAAGCCAGCCTTCCTGGCTGTTTGTGACGTTAACCTTTAAATTCCCAAACTGATGTTCGTTTTTTCTGGACCATGAAATCTGGGAAATAAGCATTCTGGGAATTTTAATATCCTGTGAAACAAAGAACAGCGGGTAAGCTTTTTCGTTCTTGAAAACTTTTATTGAATTCTTGTTAAATATTTTTTCATATTTTTTACCGTCAAGTTCAACAGGGGATATTATGTATTTAAGATTTAAAAGGTTTATTATTTCGCTGTTGTATCCGTCATCACGGTTTAATCGGTTTACAAACCGTGTGTAATTCAGAAGTTTTAAATCGTTCTGCCCAAAAGCGTCATAAAGGCCGTATGTCATTCCCGAAGAAGAAGGTACCGAAAGTTTAAAGTTTTTCTCGGAACGGGTTACGTAATTAAGCCGGTAAACGGAGCCTGTTTCGGGCAGCTGAATATGCCCGTATTTGTAAGATGAAGTACGTATTAATTCAGCTGTCTTTGGAGTGTGTTTCGGGCCAAAGATTAAAGACTGCGCCGTAACCGGGTTTGTACGGGACATAAAAGTGTAAAGTTCTGAAAAAATTAATGCTATCAGCAGGGCGTGATATATAGCCGGCCGTATGAGTTTTTTATTAAAAAGGGTATAAAGCGTAAAGTTAAGCGCGTACATTACAAGCAGAAAGGCGGAAGCTTTTACAAGTTCAATCATCCTTGCGTTGTCCAGTCCAAGAGATGCGGAGGCCTGCCTGTTGAAAATAGCAAGCAGGGGGGGTGTAAGCAAAAGGGCATAAAGAAAGTACTTTAAGAATGCCTTTTCAAATTTTCCGCCGGCGTCAGGCAGGGATAAAACTGAAAATGAGTTTGCCGCGATTAAACCCGCCGGAAGCATAAGAAGGAAAAGGGCTGTGCCCGGAAACCGGGCTTCCGTTAAGAACGGGGCGAATTTTACAATAAATGAATGAAGCGGCGTATTTTTTCCCAGGGCCAAGAGAAGCGCTGAAACGAAGACTATAAATGAAAAATAGAAAAGGTGGTTTTTCTTTCTGAACGCGGAAATAATAAACAGAAAGAAAAAAGTGGCGGATAAAAATATGTTTATACCCCTTGAATAACCGCTCCAGCCGGATAAAGAAGCGTAACCCGCATGAGGCGGCGCTGACATGGTGAAAAGGTTTATCAATTCCATTGAGTTGACGGCAAGGGTTTCGTAGTCCGGGATTACTGACGCGGCGGAATTGAAAAAAAGTTCAAAGAAAAGCCCTGACTGCGGCATAGTGATAATAAGCGACATAACCAGCGCGGAGCCAAAAAAAATAAAAAGTTTAATCAGCCTTGTTATTCTGAATCCTTTTCCATAAAAAGAAATGTAGTAAATGCCGAAAAGCAGGCAGAACAGCAGGTTGTTAATATAAGTTCTGTAATGGCCCGCAAGAAAAGAAAGCGCCAGAAGGGCGGAGCCCAGTATAAAAAAAGTGGCTTTTTTTCTCTCTATAAATATCTTAAAAGTATAAAGTATGGCGGGCAGAAAAGAGGCGGAACCAAGAGCGGCCAGGTTGTTGATTTTGGAAGCGAAAAAAGAATTAAATATGAATATAAGCGCGGCGGCAAAAGCCGGGGCGGCGGAGCAGCCTAAAGAACGCGCCAGGATATAAGCGGAAAAGCCGGCAATTACAAAGTGCAGTACAAGATAAAGTTTTAAAGCTATGGGAAAGTCAAAAAGCAGAAATACAATTCCGGGCGGGTACATGATTCCTTTCTGAACATCGGCGATAAACGGCACGCCGGAGAAAACATAAGGGTTCCAGAAAGGGACTGTTCCGGACTGCAGCGAATTTTTAGCGAAATCTTTCCAGGGATAAAACTGGGTAAACAGGTCGCCTATAAAAAATGATTTGTCCGTAAACAGAATGCCTGAAAAATACAGGGTGACGGCTCCGGTTATCATCATAAAAGGCAATAATGTGTCAGGGAAAGTGAATGTTTTTTTCATTTAGCCCTTTTGCCGCATATTTCAGGAAATTTTCTGATGAATTCCGGCATTCTTTTAAGGTTGGCGGCGTCTTTTAGGTATTCGCATGCTTCGTCTTTTTTGCCCAGCTGGTTTAAAATCAGGGCTTTATTGAAATACAGTATGTGAATGTCAGGGAAATTAAGAAGGTCAGTTTCGTAGTCGGTCCGCGGAATTACGCTGCTGAGGATAAATTCAACCTGATTTAATTCCTGCAGCGCTCTTTTTGGATCTCCTTTAGACCTGTAAATAAGGGCTAAATTGTGCCGTGCGGAGGCGTAATTAGGCTCATACTCCAGAGATTTATTTAACAGTATCTCCGCGCGGGGCAGGTCGTTTTTCTGATTGATAAGAAAATTAGAAAATTCCATAAGCGTGAAAACCCTGTAGGGGTTTGATTTTATGGCAAGTTCATAATATTCCTCGGCAAGAGACGGATTGTTAAGCAGGTTTCCCGCGCGCGCGGCATGCAGCAGGGAAAGTGTGTGATGTTTTGAATAGATGGAAACTTTTTCAAAAAATGAAAGGGCTTCCTGTATATTTCCGGTTTTTTCGGCGTAAAGGCCTTTTTCATAAAGTGTTTCCGCGTTAAAAGGTTCGGTAAGCAGCGCCATATCAAGAAGTGAAACCCCCGCGGTTTTATTCCATTTATCTTTGGCGTAGTAAGCCACGGCAGGCCTGATTGCCATGCTGAAGATTACGGCGGTAAGAATAAGCGCCGGGAAATAATGTACTTTTGTAAAAACAAGAGCTTCTTTTGAAAGCGTGCTTATAGAGCCTTTTTCAGGAACCGCAATGGAAGCCAGAACAGCGGCTGTAAAAAAAATGCCGGGAAGGTGAAGGTTAAAGTCCACAATGGAATGAAGGGCTATGCCGGCAAGCGCGAAATACGCCCCTGCTTCTGCCGCCCAGTTTTTTTTGTGTTCCCGGTTTGCGGGTATGTTTTTAAAGATAAAAAATAAAAGCGCCAGCAGGGCCGCTAATCCCAAAAAACCAAGTTCTGCGGCGGCCTGAAGATATTCGTTGTGGGCAAAATCGGCCTGCATCTGATAGCGTGCCGGCGCGTCTATGGGGAAATTATACGCCGGGAAAATACCGGCAAAACTGCCTATACCGTGGCCTAAAAGCGGTTTATCGGCGGCCATTTTTAAAGCGGAACCGAAAATAGAAAGCCTGTTAAAATAAAAAGGGTCTTCTTTTACTGATATTATTTTATTACCCGAGGGCGAAATCCCCGTAAAAGAGGCAATAATAAGAAGTAAAGCCGCGATGCTTATAAATTTTGACTTAAACGTAATTCTGGCCGGCGTATCTTTAACATTATCCCTGCTGAAATAATAATAGAGGCAGGCGGCGAAGAATATAAAAAGAAGGGCAAGCATGCCTCCCCTTGAATTAAGCGCCGAAACTGTAAGGGTGATAAAGGCCAGCCCTGTTATTTTAAGCGCAAGGTGGTCTATTTTTTTCTCCAGCAGAAGCCTGTTTAACAGCAGTGAAAAAGAGATTATAAGGTATCCCGCAAGAAGGTTCTTGTTTGGAAAAAATCCGTTCATTTCTGCGGGCCTGCCGGTGACGGCGGAAAAAATCAGCTGCCCCCAGGCCGCGGCGGACAGTGCAATCCCCGCCCACACAAGGATATTGGCAAGTATTATCCTGTAATCAGACCTGCGAAGAAACTGCGAGCAAAGGTAAAAAATGGTGGCGGCGGACAGTATAAGTTTAAGTGAATTTATTCCTGAATGTATATCGGGTGTGTAAAGGATGGAAAAAAGCGACAGCAGTATCAGAATTCCCGCCGGTATTTCCAGGCCGGTTATTTTAAAATCCTCCTTGCTTATAGCCCATAAACCAAAACCGCCCGCGACAAGGATGCCGGCCGCGGAATAAGCATAAGGGTGTTTTAGCCCTGTAACCGCGCTTAACACAAGGATGGCAATAATGAATGCGAATATGATGTCGCGCCTGAGCCCCGGATTAATTCCAAGCAGGTAAGACAGTTTAAATTTACGCAGCTCAAGGTGGCCTATTTTAACCTGGCTCATCAAAGAGGCGCACAAAGCGGTAAAAAGAAGTGTGATTTCCAGGTTATATATGTCAAAGTCCGAGAGGTTATGAATAAGAGAAGCTGTGATGCCGGTAAGAAAGGCAAGCACATGGGTCTTGGTTGTCGGCGTGCGCAGAAAATAAAAGTTTTTAATGATAGAACGGTATCCCCTGAAAAGCAGATAGGCAAAAAGCACAAGGCCTGTAAGCCCAAGTTCTATTATTACCTGAAGGGGGGCGTTATGGGCGAATTTAAGGTAAGAAATATTTTCAGGCCTAAGATTATTATAGGCGGTTTCAAACAGCCCCGGCCCATGTCCGGAAAACAGGCTGTTTTTTATAAGTGAAAGCATGTAAAAAAAACTTTCTGATTTGCCTGAAAGGCTTGAAAAAAGGCTGTCAGCACCGCGCGCGTAAACAATGAAAACAAGCCCTGCGGCGCAAAGCCCAAGAAAAGCACCCATCAGCATCCTGTATTTTTTAAGGTGGACATCCCTGAAAAGAAAAGACAAAAGCACGGCGGTAAAAAGCGCCGCAAAAGCGCCCGCGGATTTTGTAAGTACAAGGCAGGCAAGCATAAGCACGGCAACAGATATAAATATAAAGCGGTATTTTCTTTCCGTGCGGATAAAACCAAAAACCGGGGGGATAAGCAGTATAAGATATCCGGCAAAAGCGTTGGGATAAATGAAAAATGAAAATATCCTTCCGCTTTCAAGCCTTGCTTTTATGTCCAAAAATCCCGGTGTCGCGGGGGAAAGGTTATTTAAATCATCCGTAAAGCCAAAAAAATACTGGTGCAGCCCTTTAAAGCACGCGATGACAGCGATAGAAATTAAAAAAAACGCTATGTACCTGAAATGCCTTCGGGAATAAACATACATAAGGTAATAGAACAGAAGAAAGACGCAGAAAGATACAGCCGCGTTTAAAGACATGGCGTGGTTGTCGGACAGCGGTACGGATATCCATACCCAGGCAAAAAGCAGAAACAGCGGCCCGTCCACGGGCGTTTCAAGCGGTTCCTGATTTATTCTGAAAAACTTGGAAGCCATTATGTAAATAAATGAACACAGCACAATTCCTGTTTTATAAAAAATAGCGGCTTCGGGGAAAAGGTAAGAGGGAAATATAACCGATAAAACAAGCACAGCCGCAATCAGCGAAAGGACCGCGGTATCGGTATATCGTATTATCCTTTCGTTCATTGTATCAGTTTAGAGGCCGCTTCAAGGGCAAGGTAATAGCTTTCAGCGCCGAAACCCGAAATCTGGCCTTCTGCCACCTGTGCCACAAATGATTTTTGCCTGAAGTCCTCTCTTTTGTAGATGTTTGAAAGGTGTACTTCAATAGTGGGTATTGCCACAGCCGAAAGGGCGTCCCTTATGGCAACGGATGTGTGCGTGTAAGCCGCAGGATTTATTATTATGCACTGCGCCCAGTTTATTGCCTGATGAATGGCGTCAACAAGTTCGCCTTCGTGATTGCTTTGCACTATTTTAAGTTCTATTCCCGATGCTGACGCCATCTGCGTAAGTTTTTCGTTTATGTCGGTCAGTTTTATGTTGCCGTAAACATCAGGTTCCCTTTGGCCCAGAAGGTTTAAATTTGGCCCGTGTATAACAAGAATTTTTTTCATTAACGCTCCCTTTTTTTACCCGCCGTTTTACCGGTAAAACACATATACGGGATTTTTCACAGTATATCAAAAGTTTCCGTGAATTCAATATCAAAATTTGATATAATTGCTTGTTCTCAAATATATATAATAAGGAAAGGCGAAAAAAAATGGTTTATAACGGCACAATACCGGTTTTTCCAAATACCGTCCCTTTGACTGTTGAACACAGGGAAATTGTTGAAAAAGCCCTTGAAAAAAGGCAGCCTGTGGTTTCAGAGCATAATTTTACTGAAATTTTCATGTGGAAGGACAGCAGGTCATTAACCCTTTCGACAGCGGATAACTGCCTCATAATAATGGGAAAAGCGGCAGATTCATATTTTATACACCTGCCTTTGGGCGGTGAAGGCGTGCCTTTTGCGATAAAAAAAGTGCTTGGTTATTTCAGGGACAAAAATATGAAATGCGGGCTTTACGCCCTTGTTCCGGAAGAATTTGAAAAGTTTGGGGTGGCGTCACAGGAATTTATAAAAGAACCGTTAAGGGATCAGTTTGATTATGTGTATCTAAGGGAAGACCTTGCGCGGCTTGAAGGCAGAAAGTATGACGGTAAAAGGAACCTTATAAAAAAATTTAAAGAGGCCAATGAGTATACTTTTGAAAAGATGAGCGGTGATAATATTAAAGAGTGTATAGTGTTTCAGGAGCACTGGTGTAAGGTAAGAAACTGCCCGGATGACCTGTCTTTAAATGAAGAAAGCACGGGTGTTCTGGAAGTACTGAAAAATTTTAACAATCTTTCCTGTATCGGCGGGGCGTTAAGGATAGACGGTGAAATACAGGGGATTACCGTGGCAAGCAGGCTTAATGAAAATACGGCGCTGGTGCATATTGAAAAAGCCAATGCCAATTATAAAGGTATTTATCAGGTTATAAATAATATATTTGTAAATGAAATGCTGAATGAATTTCAGTTTGTAAACAGGGAGCAGGACGTGGGCGTTGAAGGGTTAAGAAAAGCCAAATTGTCATATTATCCCCACCATATGGTGGAAAAACATATGATAACGTTAAGATAATGAAAGATGTAACGCCGGACCGGATGTAATTTTCAAATGGAGATGGTTTAATGGGCGAAATAGCGGTAAAAACACAGGGTATATGCAAGACATACAGGGCAGGTATTTTTAAAAAAAGGGAGACAAAAGCCCTTTTAGGTATTGATTTAGAAGTGCGCAAAGGCGAGCTTTTTGGAATTCTTGGACCCAACGGCGCTGGAAAAACCACTTTTCTAAATATAATTATGGGAATTCTGGCACGCGACTGCGGCACCCTTTCCATTCTTGAGGAAAATATTGAACATAGTTTTCCTGAAAGGCTTAAAATGAGAATGAACATGAGCTCCGGCAATGCCAATTTTCCGTGGTCAATGACGGTAAGGGAAAACATTATTTTTTACGGTAAACTTTACGGCATGAAAGGCAAAGCGCTTGCTGATAAAGCCGATGAACTGATGGAATTTGTATCCCTGGAAAAGTACAGGGATAAGCGTTTTGATGAACTTTCAACGGGCAATAAACAGAAGCTGGCGCTGGCAAAATCCCTTATAAATGATCCGGAACTGCTTCTGCTTGACGAACCAACTACAGGAATGGACCCTGATATCTCCGCAAGGATACGCGCCATGGTAAAGGATATCAATAAAAAGCGCGGCATCACGATACTTTTAACAACTCATTATATGAAAGAAGCGGAAGAATTGTGCGGCAGAATAGCTTTCATAAAAGGCGGGGCAATAAGCGCGCTTGGCACAAAAGAAGAGCTGCAGACGCTGGTAAACGCCAAAGACATGGAGGAGGCTTTCATTGAACTTGCATCAGAAGGGTAACAGAATCAGCGCGGCATTTGGAAGGATATTCGCGCTGGCATACCGCAACTACGTATTTTCCATCAGAAATATATCCGCCGTGCTGGAAGTGCTTTTCTGGCCGGTTATCGGCATTGTAAGCATAGGCATGATGGGGTCTTTTCTTAAAGTGGATAAACAGATGCTTGCGTTTCTTCTTACCGGCGCAATAATGGCAGGCGTGCTTCAGGTTGTGCAGCTTGATGTGGCATTCGGTTTTTTATATGACGTGTGGTCTAAAAGCCTAAAACAGACGCTTATGTCGCCCGTGTCTTCTTTTGAATATGTAATAGGGCCGTGGCTTTTCTCAATGGTAAAGGGAACTATTGCTTTTATTTTTTTAAGCCTGCTTTCCTTCTGGTGGTTTAAGTTTTATCTGCCGCCGCCCGCCACGTTTATTATTGCTTTTGGCGGGGTGATGTTAAGCGGCCTTATCGTGGGTATGATTGTAATTTATTTTCTTATGATTTTTGGCTCCAGGATAGACGTGGTAGCGTGGATGATTTCCGTGCTTATGATGCTTGTCTGCGGCATCTATTATCCGGTGACAATGCTGCCTTCCGGTATCGTACTTATCGCCAAACTTATTCCGCTGACTTATTTTTTGGAATATTTCAGGACAGGCTACGGCTTTTCTCTTAACTTTGCCCATCCGCTTATTAAGGGATATGGCCTGTCGCTGCTGTACATTACTTTTCTTTTCTTCATGATAGAAACGGCGCTTATGAAAGCAAAAAAAACCGGAATGATAGTAAGGCTGTCAGAATGACTCCGTAATGGCAAAAGGATTAAAACTCCGGCTTTAATTTGTTGATGTTTGACAGGCGTAAGTGTAAAATGGAAATAAGGCGAAAGCCGGCATGGCGGCAAGCCTGAAAAAACGCGTTAATACGAAAGGGAAAACGGGGAATGGAAGAGAGCGGCAAAACGGCACAGCTTGACACAGCCAAGGTTTTTAACCTTAGGGTATGGGAAGGTATTCAGTATAAACTTTCCAGCGTGCTTGGCATTGCGGTAAGGGTGATAAGCGAAGACGGCTCTATTATAACCGAAGAAACCAATTTTTCCGAATTTTTCCGGTACTTAAACTCTTCTGAAAAAGGCCGCGGGGTGCTGCAGATAAAACCCGAAGAATTAAAAGACGCCGAAAAAGAAGTAAAGGTATATGCCGGCCTTACATATCTTTTTTCTTCCACGTATTTTTACGGTAAAAAATTCAATATCATAGTGGGAGTTACCGGTAAAAGCGAAAAGCCGCAGGAAATTCTTAAAGGGATAAGCGATACCACGGGTTTAAAATATGAAGAACTATTGAAAACATATGAATCCATTGAAGTGATACCGGAAGAAAAAATATCAAGGCTTTCTGACCTTATTGTTGACCTTTTTAACATAGTGGTGGAACTGTCTGTACAGGAACATATCACACAGAGCGCCAACAAGGCAAAGGAAGAAGAAATAGCAAAGATGGCAGCCCTTATGGAAGCCAGCGTGATTATCAATTCCACAAGAAATCTGGCGCAGCTTCTAAGGATAATCATGCAGTCAGCGGAAAAAGTAATGCAGGCAGAGGCTTCATCAGTCTTTTTAATAGACAGCAGCAGCAATGAACTGTATTTTGAAGTTGCCACAGGGCCAAAAGAAGAAGAGGTAAAAAAGATAAGGCTGAAAATGGGCGAAGGCATCGCGGGATGGGTCGCTTACACGGGAGAATCGCTGCTTGTTCCGGACGCGTCGCAGGATCCGCGTTTTGCAAAGAGGGTGGATGAAAAAACAAGGTTTATAACAAAATCCGTAATCTGTGTACCTTTAAAGGTGCGCAACCAGATAATCGGCGTGGTCCAGGTCTTAAACAGAATCGGGGGCGGAACTTTTAACAAGTCTGAAATAAAGTTTCTGGAAGCCCTTGCTTCCCAGGCTGCCATCGCCATAGAAAATACAAACTTGTATGAGCACCTTGAAGAACGCGCGGAGATGCTTAATAAAGAATTAAAAGACGCGATGGACAAACTTGGTTTTGAAAAGATGCGCGTGGAATCAATGATAAAGTCCATGGATGACGCTGTTGTGGCGGCGGACAGGGACGGCAAGATAGTTATGTTAAACAGGGTGGCGGAGGATATTTTTGGGATTACCGCGGCAAGTTCTTATGGAAAGCCCGTAGCCGATGTAATAAAGGACCGGTCAATCATTGAAAATTACAAGGTGGTAGCCGCGCTTAAATCCACCACAAAAAATGAGGTTAAAATTAAAAGGGGCAACAAAGAACATATTTTTGCGTCCGTTTCCGCGCCAATCCTTGACGACAGGGGCGAATATGCGGGCGGTGTGGCGGTTTTAAGGGATATTACAGAGATAAAGGAACTTGATAAAATGAAGTCAGAGTTCTTAAATATGGTTTCACATGAATTAAGGACGCCGCTGACTCCGATACAGGCTTACAGCGAACTTATGCTGGTAAGGAATGTAAGCGAAGAAAAGGTTAAAAAATACGCCGACATAATAAATAAAGAAACACAGAGGCTGGGTTCGCTTATCGGCGACCTTTTAGACCTGTCCAGAATTGAATCCGGAAAAGGATTAAGCCTTTCCGTGGAAGAGTTTGATTTTCAGGCGTTTCTATCGGGCGTGTATGAAACTTTCCGCAGCGCAAGCGTAAAACACAAAATTATTTTGACAATGCCTGATAAAAGTGAGAAAATAAAAGCTGATAGAAACAAAATGATACAGGTGATGTCTAATCTTCTTTCAAATGCCATTAAGTATTCGCCTGACGGCGGTAACATTTATATTACAATGACAGAAACGCAGGACAGGGTATATGTAAGCGTAAGGGATGAGGGGCTTGGGGTTGCAAAGGGAGACATGGATAAGATTTTTGAGAAATTTTACAGGGTTGAAAATGAGAAAATAAAGAAGATAGGCGGAACAGGCATAGGGCTTCCGATAGTAAAATACATATTAGAACTTCATAACGGGGATATTGAAGTGATAAGCGAAGAAGGAAAAGGCAGCGAGTTTAAATTTTATATTCCTAAAATAAAATAAGAAAGTATTCCGGCGCTGTTTTTAAGGCAGCGCAGGAAAATCAAGGAGGGTAATATGTCAGAAAAAAAGAAAATTGTAATTGCGGATGATGAACCTTTTATTCTTTCCGCGCTTCAGGATACTTTGTCTGATGAGTACACGGTTTTTTCGGCTTCCAACGGAAAAGAAGCTGTGGCTCTTGTGTCCAAGACAATGCCGGACCTGGCGATTCTTGACGTTATGATGCCGGAAATGGACGGGCTTGAAGCGTGTAAGGTGTTAAAGAAAGACAGCGCCACTAAAGGCGTGCCGGTCATTCTGCTTACCGCAAAAGGGCAGATAACGGACATTGAAAAAGGGTTTAAGTCCGGAGCTGACGCGTACGTGGTCAAACCTTTTTCACCCGCGAGGCTGATGGAAAAAGTGGAAGAAATATTTGAAAAAGTGCAGATGAGAAAAAAGATAATAGAGGATAAAAAGAAGGCATAAGGAATACAAAAATATAAAGCCGCGGCTGTGCTTAAAGCATACCGCGGCTTTTTTTGTTTCGGCGGGCGTTAAAAAACTGATTATAATAAATTCCAGTGTCTGGCAGATGCAACAATTACGGATAGCTTTTATTTATTACGGGGTTATCCGACAGCGGGAGAGGACAGCACATGTTTGAACTGATAAACAAATTAATTAAAAGCACAATGTACGGGCTGCGGGGGCTTTGGTACGGGTTTTATACAAAGAGGAATATTATCACAACGCTTGTAATTCTGTTTATTTATATTTTTACAATATGGTATTTTGATGTGGATGTTATAAGGGCGGTAATAATACTTTTTTCCTGCCTTGTCATAATAGTGGCGGAGGTTTTAAACACCGCGATAGAAAAGGTTATTGATGTAATGTCGCCAAAATACAACAGGGGGCTTGGGCTGGCAAAAGACATCTCTGCCGGTGCTGTGGTCGTGGCTTCTCTTGCGGCGCTGACGGTATCGGTGATTTTATTATGGAAACCGGTATTGACAAAGATAGCAGAGCTTTTGAATAAGGGTATTATGTAATGGACAAGGAAATGCTGGAAATATATACCGGCCTTGAAAGGTACGGCCCCGGCGATGATGAAACCACAAAACGGGCTTTTAATCTGTGTGAACTTCCTGAAAACCCGTTAATTCTTGATGTTGGCTGCGGAAGCGGCGCTTCCGCGCTGTGTTTAGCCGGTATAAAGAAATGCAGGATAACCGCTGTAGATAACTATGATAAATTTTTAAATGAGTTAAAAGTCCGGGCGGAACAAAAGGGTTTATCTGAAAGTATTTCCATTATAAACGCGGACATGGCAGCGCTTGATTTTACAAAAGAAAGTTTTGACCTGGTGTGGAGCGAAGGCGCAATATATAATATGGGTTTTGAAAACGGGCTTAAGGCGTTCAGCCGATTTTTAAAAATAGGCGGTTATATGGCGGTAACCGAACTCACGTGGATGAAAAACCGGATACCGGAAGAATTAAAAAAATTCTGGGATAAAGAATACCCGCAAATGACCACAATGCTTGATAACGCCGAGAAAATAAAAAAATGCGGGTTACAGCTTAAAGGTATGTTTGAACTTGGCAGAAAAGCCTGGGATAATTATTACAACCCGCTTGAAAGCAGGGTAAAAGAATATATAAAAGAAAAAGCGGGCAATGATAAAGCGCTTAAAGCCGCCGCATTGGTACAGGAAGAAATTGACATATACAGGAATTATGGCGGTTATTACGATTATGTCTTTTATGTCATGAAAAAATAGGTCCTATATGTCTTATAAGCCATATCTACTTGTGATTTATTTCACTAATTGTGGATAAAAACCCCCAAAAAAATACTTGACATAAAAAGACTTGTTTTATATACTTTAATCACAAGTTAGTGAAATTAATCACACCAATATCATATAGGAGGTAATAAAACATGAGAAAAAAGTACATTATGGCACCGGGACCCACTGAAGTTCCGGCAGAAGTCCTTGTAGAAGCGGCAAAACCGGTAATTCACCACAGAACCCCGCAGTACCGTAAAATCTTAACAGAAGTTGTAGACGGAATGAAATATGTTCTGGGTACAGAGAATAATGTGTACGTCATCGGCGCAAGCGGAACAGGCGCAATGGAAATGGCTGTTGCCAATACAGTAAACGCGGGGGATAAAATCATAGTTGCGTCAATCGGCGTATTTGGCGACAGGTGGGATGCAATTGCAAAAGTATACGGAGCCAACATAGTTAAGATAGCCGCTGAATGGGGAACCGCAGTAAAACCCGCGGAACTTAAAAAAGCGCTTGATGAAAATCCGGACGCGGTTGCGGTGTTTACCACCCTTAATGAAACATCCACAGGCGTTTATAATGATATTGAAGCTTTTGGAAAATTGACAGCAAACCACAAGGCAATTCTTGTAGTGGACGGAATAAGCGGAATAGGCGCCCAGCCATTCTATATGGATAAGTGGAACGTGGATATAATAGCCGTGGGTTCGCAGAAAGGGCTTATGATACCTCCGGGCCTTGCTTATGTGGCCGCAAGCAAAAAAGCGTGGGCTGTAATTGAAAACTGCAAATCGCCTAAATTCTATTTTGACATGAAAAAATATGAAAAAGCAGCGACAAAAGAGAAAATGCCTGACACCCCTTTCACGTCGGCTGTGTCTCTGGTATGCCAGCAGGCAGCCGCGCTTAAACTTATTAAGGAAGAAGGAATTGAAAAAGTATGGGAACGCCATGAAAAACTTTCAAAAGCAGTGCGTGAAGGCATTAAAGCCCTTGGCCTTGAACTGTTTGCGAAAGAAAATCCCGCTGTTGTACTTTGCTCGGTAGTTGTGCCTGAAGGCATTGACGGCAAGGCGCTTATGAAAAAAATCCGCGATGAATACGGAATTTCCATGGCAGGCGGACAGGGAAAGATGGAAGGCAAGTTATTAAGGATAGGCACGCTTGGATACACTGACAGGTTTGACGCGGTAATGGGCGTTGCGGCGGCAGAGATGGCGCTTAAAGACATGGGCGCTAAAATAGAAATAGGAAAAGGCGTTAAAAGGACAATGGAAGTACTTATGGAAGAAAAATATTAAAAACGGAGGATACACAATGCAGAAAATATTTATCAGCGATAAATTAAGTGATGACGCTTTAAAGCTGCTTGAGGCCGAAAAAAGCGTTGAATACACCATGAAGCCTGGGCTTACCGAAGATGAACTTGCGGAAGAACTTAAAAATTATGACGCGCTTATTATAAGAAGCGGAACAACGGTTACACCCAAAGTGCTTTCCAAGACCACAAGGCTGAAAATTATCGGACGCGCCGGAGTGGGCGTTGATAATGTTGATATTCAGACCGCAAGCCAGAAGGGTATTATTGTAATGAACACGCCGGACGCAAACACGCTTTCCACCTGCGAGCAGACAATAGCCCTTATTATGGCTACCGCAAGAAATACGCCGCAGGCATATGCGTCGCTTAAGGCAAAAAAATGGGACCGCAGCAAACTTACAGGAATTGAATTATACGGAAAGACCCTTGGCGTTGTGGGCCTTGGCAGGATAGGCGCGGAAGTGGCAAAAAGAATGGCTTCTTTTGGAATGAAAATAATAGGGTATGACCCGTTTGTCACAAAAGAAAAAGCGGAAGCTATGGGAATTGAAGTGATGGAAGTGGCGGAACTTTTTAAACAGGCGGATATTATCACCATACATGTCCCTAAAACAAAAGACACAAAGGACCTGATAGGAAAGGCACAGATAGATACAATGAAAAAAAATGTAATCCTTATCAACTGCGCGCGCGGCGGCATCATTAACGAGCAGGCACTGTATGAAGCTTTAAAATCCGGCAGAATTCAGAAAGCCGCCCTTGACGTGTTTGATAAAGAACCTCCTTTTGACAGCCCGCTTCTGGAACTTGACAACATAGTGCTTACCCCTCATCTTGGCGCGTCCACCGTTGAGGCGCAGGAAAAAGTGGGAACAGGTATTATTGACCAGGTGCTTGAAGCGCTGAAAGGCGGCATGGTAAGAAACGCGGTTAATATTCCCGCCATTGACCCGGAACTGTTAAAAGAAATGCAGCCTTACCTGACCCTGAATGAAAAACTTGGAAGTTTTGTGGCGCAGATAGTGGAAGGCAATATTAAGAGCATGACGGTGGAATACAGCGGAAGTGTCACCGGATATGACCTTAAGATACTGACCATAGCGGCAATTAAGGGAATTCTTATGCCTGCGGCAAGTGAAGGTGTAAATTACGTTAATGCCAATATCCTTGCCAAAGCAAGGGGCATTGAAGTAATACAGAAGACCACTGACATAAAGAGCGATTTCCCGAACATGATAAGCGTGACAATAGAGACTGATAAAGAAAAGAGAAAAGTATACGGTGTATTGTCCGTAAACAAAGAAGCCAGGATAGTAAAAGTGGATAACTTTGAAATGGAAATCACGCCGGAAAAGAACATGTTAATTTACAAAAACGTGGACAAACCCGGTATTATCGGGCGTGTAGGAACCATTCTTGGCGAAAAAGGCGTAAACATAGCGTCGTTTGACGTGGGCCGCTGCAGGGAAGATAAAGTGGCAATGGGCATAATCACCGTTGACAGCGATGTCCCAAAAGATGTTGTGGAGAGCATAAAAAACGTGGCAGATATACTGGAGATAAAATCAGTAGTTTTATAAATCATATAATTAGGTAATAGTAAAAAAAGCGCGGGCACACGCCCGCGCTTTTTTATTTATTATATTTATGTTTGTTTTCTATCGTAGAGACGCAATATATTGCGTCTCGCCTTTGGTGTTTTATTTGTCTTGTACCGGTTGTCGATGGTCTTCAGCCCGCGCGGTGCAGTTTTTATTTTTGTAGGGACATCTATGTAAAAAACAGTCAATAAAAAAAGTATCCCTATATGAAAATTAAGCGTAAATTTTCATTGACTGTACTC
>JAFGWA010000097.1 GCA_016937715.1 Candidatus Goldiibacteriota bacterium | reverse complement strand
TCGTTCTCACAAACAACATAATAACACAAGTGAGCAGTGGGACTTTTTGTTACTTCAAATGTTGCACTTCATCTTACAATTTTTACTTTATTTACCTGTTCCGATAGCTTTTTCATAAAGGGAAATGTAGTGCTCCGCGGAACCTTCCCAGGCAAAATCCTGCTTCATGCCGTTATTCATAAGCCTTTTCCACACGGTGCGGTTTTTATACGCGTCTGTGGCTATCCTTATAGCATGCATCAAATCCCACGGATTATAACCCGGGAATACAAAACCATTGCCCTGTTTTGTCTTAAAATTATACTGTTTTACCGTATCTGCCAGCCCGCCTGTTTCCCTTACAATCGGCACTGTGCCGTATTTAAGGGATATTAACTGCCCCAGCCCGCACGGTTCAAAACGCGAAGGCATTAAAAACATATCAGAACCGGCGTATATGTTATGGGCTATTTTGTTGTCAAACTTTATATTAACGCCAAGTTTTTCCGGATATTTTGACTTTAAATGGTTAAACATATGGTGATAGCGTTCTTCACCCGTGCCAAGCACCACAAACTGGATATTAAGCCTCATCATATCGTCAATTATGGCGGCGATAAAATCAAGCCCCTTCTGGTCATCAAGACGGGATACAAGCCCTATTAACGGAACGCCTTCCACATATTTCAGGCCGTTTTCGGCAAGAAGCTTTTTCTTTACCTCTTCTTTTATTTCAATATTTTCTTCGCTGTAATTATTGTAAAGCAGCTTGTCTGTCTTTGGATCCCATGCTGAATAGTCAATACCGTTTAAAATCCCGGTAACATCCCCGTCGCGGTTCTTTAAAACTCCGTCAAGATTATATCCAAATTCCGGTGTCATAATCTCTTCGCGGTATTTTTCAGACACTGTATTTACTTTGTCGGCATACACTATACCGCCCTTCATAAAATTCACCATATCATAAAATTCTATCTTGTCCATGGTGAATATATCCCACGAAAAACCGGCGTGCAGAAGTTTATATTTATCAAATACGCCCTGATAAGCTATGTTGTGGATGGAATAAACCGTCTTAATATTTTTATAAAAATCATCGCCGGAATAAATGGTTTTAATGTACACCGGTATAAGGCCCGTGTGCCAGTCATTGCAGTTAATTACGTCCGGCTTGAAATCTATCTCTTTTATCATTTCAACCGCGGCGCGGGAAAAAAACATAAACCTTTCCGCGTTGTCCCAGTATTCTCCCTGAGGCGTCCTGTATAACTCTTCCCTGTGAAAAAACTCGGGATTATCTATAAAGTATACGGGGATATCCGTGCCGGGCACTGTGGATTCATATATTTCACCCCTGTGATTATAAAGCGCTATATCCACGTTTACCGCGTACTTTGTCGGTTTGATACCAAACTTTTCATCGTTTATAGACTGGTATTTAGGCATTACAATTCTTACATCGTGGCCAAGTTCGCGCAGCGCCTTTGGAAGCGCCCCTGCCACATCCGCAAGCCCGCCTGTTTTTGCAAAAGGCACCACTTCAGAGGCGGCGAAAAGTATCTTTAGCTTTTTGGGTGATTTTTTTGCCACTTATTTCTCCGTTTTTTTAAAGACAGCCGAAAGCCGCAATTTACGGCTTTCGGCTGTTGATTATATTTTTAAATCAGATTACATTTCCACTTCCACGTTAACTTCACTTTTGCCTTTTGCTATCGGCACTACATTTCCCTTTATTTCTTTGCCGTCAACTGTCATTTTCTTTACACCCTTGCTGGACTTATTTGGATTCTTAACCGTAAAGTTATATTTAACACCCCTAAATTCCCTGGAAACCGTGAAACCTTTCCACGTTGAAGGGATGCACGGGTCAATCATAAGCCCGTCAAATGTCGCCCTTACTCCAAGAATGTACTGGGAAATTGCCACAAAGTTCCATGCCGCTGTTCCTGTAAGCCAGCTGTTCTTTGCCTGTCCAAAATCCTTGTGCGCTTTTCCAGCTATCATCTGCGAATATACATATGGTTCTGTCCAGTGCGTGTCAGCTATTTCATTATTTGCCGCGGGCGCTATTGTCTTCCAATACTTAAACGCGTTTGCCGCCCTTCCTGTCATTGCTTCCGCTACCATTGCCCACGGATTTGTATGGCAGAATATCGCCGCATTTTCTTTTAAACCGGGCGGGAATACCGAAACATAGCCAAGCTCCGGATGGTATTCGGTGAATGCCGGGTCAAAAAGCACAATACCGTATTTTGTATCCAGGTGTTTCTTTATGCTGTCCAGTGTAATTTCGGCCCTGTCACCTTCTGCCACGCCTGTCATAACCGCCCAGGTATTGGATTCAAGCCATATCTTTGCTTCTTTGGTGGCGCTTGTACCTACCGGCGCACCGTTATCATCAAACGCCCTCATGTACCATTCGCCGTCCCACGCTTTTTTATTGATTCTGTCCTTCATTTCATCAGCCATGTTCTTGTATTTTTCGACATCAAGCACGCGGCCGGAATGTTTTGCAAGTTCTGATAGAAGATTTGCTCCAAGCACAAACTGGCAGGCTATCATAACGGATACGCCCATACCTTTTGGGCCGGACAGGTTTAAACAGTCATTCCAGTCCGCAAAGCCGGCTTTTGGAAGGCCGTGATGTCCTGTATTGTTCCATGAATATTCAACAGCCCTCTGTACATGTTCATACATTTTTCCTTTACTTCCGTCATTGTAAGGGACTATTTCATCAAGGAATTTTATATCACCTGTCTCTTTAATGTAATTGTGAACCGCCTGAACCAGCCACAGATGGTCGTCGCCATACCCTTCCCTGCTGCCTTTTTTTGTAAGCGGTGAATAACCGTGATGCGCGCGCCCTTCCGGAAACTGAACCGACGCTATATCCACAAGCCTGTCATGCACCTTGTTTGGTATCATATGCACAAAGCCAAGAGTATCCTGATTGCTGTCCCTGAAACCCATCCCCCTTTCACCGCCCGCTTCATAATAAGAAGCCGAACGCGACCAGTTAAACGTGGTCATGCACTGGTACTGGTTCCACACATTAACCATTGAATTTACGTTTGCATCAGGCGTTTCGCACTGATATTTATTCAGATTATTATCCCAGTACCCGGCAAGCGTTTTTAACGCTTCATCCACAGCGCCTTTCTTGGAATAGTTCGCGAATACTTTTTCTTCCTGCCCCATGTTATCGCAGTAACCAAGGACAAACGTCACTTCTTTTTCTTCTTTTGCTTTAAGGTTTACATTGATATGAAGCCCGCCAAAAGGAGCCCAGCCCACCGCAAGTTTATTGGAACATTTTCCGCGTTCAACTGCAATCGGGTTTGCTTCTCCTCTGTAAGGTCCGGTAAAGTCCTGCCTGACGCCGTCATAACTTGCAACTTTTTTATCCGCCCAGAAATAAGCAAACTGATGTTTGTGCATATTGTAAAGTGTGGTGTGATACATGGCATTATTTTTAAATTCAGTGCGCCCGATATTCAGATTATACTGGTAATCCGTCATATCGTTTAAAGCATCCCAAAGGCAGAATTCAACGTATGTAAAAAGGGACATTTTGCGGGGCTTAGCGGAGTTGTTCTTAACTTTTATCCTCCACACTTCATGTGCCGCGCCTACCGGTACAAAATAAGTGGCTTCTGTCTGAATGCCGGAATATTCCGCCTTGATTTTTGTATAGCTTAAACCATGACGGCATTCGTACTTATACTTTTTTAAATCTTTATTTGTCGGCTGCCATGAAGCTGACCAGTAATCTTCTTTTTCATTATCCCTGACATAAATATATCTTCCCGGCCTGTCAGAAGGAACGTTATTATAACGGTACCTTAAAAGCCTTCTCTGCGCCGCGTCGCCATAAAAACTGTAACCGCCCGCGGTGTTGGACATAAGGCCGCAGTATTTATCAACTCCAAGGTAATTAATCCATGGAAGCGGCGTATCCGGGCGTGTTATTACATATTCCCTGTTCTTGTCGTCAAAATATCCGTATTTCATCAAAGACCTCCTTGAAATTTTGGCGCCTATAAAGACGCGTTAATATTATATACAAGTTTTTAAAGATGGCAAGTAAAAATGCGCTTTCGTTTTATATTTTATACGGCCTTATAAAGAAAAGGGACAGGAGAAGATGCCTTCTCCTGCCCCTTACGTAAAGTTATCTTCAGTTAAATTCTTATCTTAGAATTTTCCGATGATTGAAAGGTACTGAACAGGAGTAAGTTCGTTATAAACATACGCGTAATCAAGCCCTATGAAATACCACCTGATGGACGCGCCAATGCTCCAGTCAGCAGCCTGCGCAAGCCCTGATGAAATTTCCGAATAATTTTTGATACCGCCCCTTACAGCAATCATATTGTTCCACCAAAGCTCTCCGCCCGCGTGTATGATAAGCTGATATTTTGTGTCAAGGTCAGCAGAAGCGATAACGTTAAACTGCCCAAGCTTAAGGTCATAAGCAATACCGGGTTTGATATTTACAGGAACAGTTTCCGTCGCCCCTGAGGATACTCCATTTGCCTGCCAGGAAAGCGTTGTGTAAACGTCCTGAAAATTAACACCAATTGAAAGGCCGTTTAAATCCTTAACAAGGTCACCCATTTTAAGATGAAGCCCAAGATCAATACCAAAACCGCTGTAGCTTACTTCGGTTTCGGATGTTCCGGAAATCGTGCCGTCAGAAACAACCGCCGGATAATTTCCAAGCAATATTTTAACCGTGGTACCCGCTGAAAAACCCGGAACAATTGACCTTGCGTAGGCAAGGTAAACCGTGTTATCCGCATTTTCTTTAAGCCCTTCTATCTGTATAGGATTGCCAAGGTTGTCAACCGCGGAAAGCTGTATTCCGCCTATCGCCTGCCTTAACCAGCCAAGGCCGAAAGCCCCTACCTGCGGGCTTACATTATAAAGAAGGTTGACGTAACTGTATTTTGTATCAAGGTCATTTATCTTTGTAAGCTTTACGCTTGATACTTCCACACCCTGAACGTTCGCCATACCGGCGGGGTTCCAGTACGAAGTGGAAGCGTCATTTGCAATAGCCGCAAATGTGCCGCCCATACCAAGCGGCCTTGCGCCGACGCCTATTGACATTGCTTCTCCGGCAAAATCTCCTTCGGCAAAAACAGCCGCAGGGGCCAGAACTACCAGCAGTACAACCATAAGTTTTGATAATAATTTCATAAAAATATTACCTCCTAAGATTTGTTTATACCAACGCTGATTCGGTCTTTGGGTCAAAGAAGTGCGTCTTGTTCATGTCAAACACAAGCTCTATTTCCTGGTTTACTTCAACGTCCGCGTCC
>JAFGWA010000096.1 GCA_016937715.1 Candidatus Goldiibacteriota bacterium | reverse complement strand
TGAAAAAGAGGAAAAACAGGATGAAATAAAACCGGCTGAAACACCCATGAAAACGGCGGTTATGCCGCATTCGGAAAAACATCCAAAGGCGGTTTCGGCCAGGTTTATAAGGACAATAAGGGTGGAAAAATACAATTTTGACGGGCTTCACAGAATGGTAAATGAGATAAACAAAAAAAGGCCCGGCACAAAAATTACTAAAGACAAGCTTGTAAATATGCTGTTGAAAAATTTTCTTGAAGCGCACCCTGATTTTGGCGACCTTGGCTGCAAAGAAAGTATTGAAGAAATAATGAAAGGTTTTAAATTTAAATGAATTCCGTTGAAATGGAATTCTGCCTTGATGAAAAAAACAGCGTCATAGAAATGCTTTACGCGCTGGCGGTAAAGCAGAACCAAGGGCTTATGCAGGGGGATATTGAAAAAGTTATTTTTCTGGATGAAAAAAAGAGGATTCTGGTAGAAAAAATGGATATATTAAATTCAAGGTTAAAAGGGCTTTTAAAAGAAGGAAAACCGCCCGAAAGCATAAAAAATAAAGTAAAAATGGTCAATGATTCATTTGAAAAACTGCTGGCAGTAGAGAAAAAGAATGATTTATTAGTCAACGAAACAATCGCTTTAAACAGCGGAAGGCACGTTAAAGCGTACAGTAAATTAAAGGGTTTATAAGTCTTTTATAGATTGTAAAACGGTGTTTCAGTAATAAGAAACAAAAAAAAACTTGACAAAAAAAATAGTTTTAAGTAATATAGAAACACTTGATGCACAAATAACATATTTTTATACAATTTCTCAAAAAAAGAGAGGATAAATCTTTATGCTTGAAGGCATTTTCTCCAGTGAAGTATATCAGGTTTTAGAGAAATCGCTTAACGCGTCATCTCTTCAGCATAAACTTATAAGCAATAATATTGCCAATGTTAATACGCCCGGTTTTAAGCGTTCTGAAGTGGTGTTTCAAAGCAAACTTTCCGAAGTTCTTGATAAAAAAGACAAGGAATTTCTGCCGCTTGCTGTCACCAATTTAAAACACATTCCGTCCGGTACCGATTTTACGCTTGCGCAGCTGCAGCCGGAAATTGTGACTAACGCTGAAACTTCTTTAAGGACTGATGAAAATAACGTTGATATTGATTTTGAAATGGCAAAAATGGCTGAAAATACAACGGCATATTCAACAATTGCCCAACTGATGTCAATGAAGATAAGCGGATTAAAAACAGCTATTTCCGAAGGCGGGAGGTAATAATTAATGAGTGCATTTGATGCTTTTGTCATAAGCGCGTCCGGCCTTACAGCGGAACGCCTTAGAATGGATGTAATTTCAAATAATATAGCAAATGTTAATACTACAAAGACAATAGACGGCGGGCCGTACCAGCGCCAGCGTGTTGTTTTTGAACCAAGGGGAGAAAAAGTTAATTCTCTTTTTCCCGCGATGTTTGATAAAACAATAATGGCATCCGGTTTTAAAGGCGTTAAGGTTACAGGCGTAATTAATGATGTTAATCCGCCTAAGTTAACTTATGATCCGGGGCATCCGGACGCCAATAAAGAAGGTTATGTGGCAATGCCAAATGTGAATATAGTAAAAGAAATGGTTGATATGATATCCGCGACAAGGGCATATGAAGCCAATGTTACGGCTTTAAATTCCGCTAAATCAATGGCGGCCAAAGCACTTGAAATAGGCAAAGCTTAATAAAAAGCATATAATGGAGGGCTGTAAATGTCAGCGCCAACAGGTATAACAGGTTTAGAAGGTGTGCTTGGAAAAGTTAACATACCGGAAACGGTATTAAATACTGTACAGCCAGTTCAGCCGGAAATTAAAACCGGTGCGGCGGATTTTGGAGACATTCTTCAGACAGCCATAAAGTCAATAAATGAAACGCAGATAAACGCGGACAATGCGATTTCGCAGCTTGCCGCGGGTCAGGACATAGAACTTCATAACGTAATGCTTGCTGTTGAACAGGCAGGCATGACGTTACAGCTGGCGCTTCAGGTTAAAAACAAAATAACCGAAGCTTACCAGGAAATAATGAGAATGCAAATCTAATTTACGGGTGAGGTGAAATAGTGAACGACTTTCTGTTAAAGACATGGGAGCGTTTAAAATCTTTCTGGCAGGGTCAGAACAAGTCCGGAAGAATTTTATGGGTTACCGTTCCGTCGCTTATTTTAATAGGGCTTATTGCAATTGCTTTCTGGACAACCGCGCCTAATTATTCGCCGCTGTTTTCCAATCTTACTTCCGAAGACGCGGGCAATATTATTTCGGAATTAAAAGACAGAAAGATTCCTTATAAAATAGGAAACAACGGCAAAACAATATCCGTACCGTTCAAAAATGTTTATGATTTAAGGCTTGAAATGGCATCAAAAGGAATGATAAAAGGCGGCGGTGTGGGTTTTGAAATTTTTGATAAAACCAACCTTGGAATAACGGATTTCACGCAGAGGGTAAATTTTGTAAGGGCGCTTGAAGGCGAGCTTGGAAGGACAATAAGCAATATTGATATTATAGAAGAAGCAAGGGTACACCTTGTACTTCCCAAAAAAGAATTATATGAAGAGAAAGAAAAAGAACCCACGGCATCCGTTTTAATAAAGATGAAATCGGGCTTAAAGTTAAGTTATGATAATGTCAAATCCATAATTTTCCTTGTTTCCGGCAGTGTTGAAGGAATGAAGCCGGTAAATGTAACAATAATAGATTCAAACGGGACTGTTTTAAGCGATATTATAAAAGATGAACTTCTGGAAGAAAATTCTTCCTCTTATTCCTACAGCAAGCAGCTTAAACTTACCAACCAGCAGATAACCATGCAGAAGGATTTTGAAAAGGACATACAGCGCAGGGTTGATTCCATGCTGTCAAACGTGCTTGGCGATAAAAGGGCGACGGTAAGGGTAAATGCCGAACTTAACTTTGACCAGGTGGAGAAAAAAGACGAAATATACGAACCTGTTGTGGGCGGGAAGGGTATTATAAGAAGTTCCAAAAGAAATCTTGAAAATTATACCGGTGTGGGCACTTATCCGGGCGGCGTTCCGGGAACAGATTCAAATGTTCCGGGTTATAAATCAGCCGTAAGCGGAAATTCGCAGTTTACAAAATCAGAAGTGACAGAAAATTACGAAATATCAAAAAGGGAAAAACATGTTGTGGAAACCGTTGGCACGGTAAAAAGGCTTTCTGTAGCCGTTATCGTTGACAACCTTCAGCCGCAGCAGGTTAATTCCGTAAGAAACGCGGTTATCGCGGCGGCCGGTCTTGACCTTACAAGAGGCGACCAGGTTGCTGTTGAAAATATAAGCTTTGACAGAACGGTTGAAAAAGCCGAAATGGCAAAAGCTGACATGAGCGCAAGGGAAAAATACATGACTACGCTCACCAGCCTTGGCATCGTACTTGGCATACTGCTCTTCGCGCTTCTATTCCTGCGTTCCACGCTGAAACCGAAAGCGATAAGGGAAAAGCTGCGCAGGCAGATAGAGATGGCGGCAAAAGACGTCAGGGCGGAAGAAGAAGTGGAAGTTCCGCTGGAAGCCGTGCCTTCAGCCGCGGAACTTGCTGAAGCCCAGAAACGAGCAGAAATGAAAAGGCAGATTACAAAGATTGCAAGGGAAAATCCCAAAATTATCGTCCAGCTTATCAAACGCTGGTTGAATGAAGAGAAGAGGTGATCGATTATGCCAATGAACGGTGAACAGAAAGCCGCGACACTTCTAATCACTCTAGGGCCGGATCTTTCGGCGGAAGTATTCAGAAATTTATCCGACGAGTTGGTAGAACAGCTTACGTTACAGATAGCTAATACAAAGAAGATTACCCCGCAGGACAGGGATTCCGTAATGGAGGAAAGCTATCAGCTTGCCCTCGCGGAAGAATACATATCCCAGGGCGGAATCGATTACGCAAGGGAGCTTCTTGAAAAAGCCCTTGGAGAACAGAAAGCCGTGGAAATATTAAACAGGCTGCAGGGCGCGCTTCAGATGACGCCTTTTGATTTCATTAAAAAGACAGACCCGCAGCAGATACTTAACTTCATTCAGAATGAGCATCCGCAGACAATCGCGCTTGTGCTTGCGCATCTTCAGCCGGAACAGTCATCAAATATTCTGTCTTCGTTACCGGGGGATATTCAGGTTGATGTTGCCACAAGGATAGCCACAATGGAAAGGGCAACCCCTGAAGTCATAATGGAAGTTGAAAAAGTTCTGGAAAGAAGAATAGCGTCCGTCTTTACACAGGAATTTGCTTCAGCCGGCGGCGTAAGGTCTGTTGCTGAAATGCTTAACAGGGTTGACAGAAGCACGGAAAAAGCGATTATGGAAAAACTTGAAGAAACAAATCCGGATCTTGCGGATGAAATTAAAAGGCTTATGTTCGTGTTTGATGACGTTCTGCTTCTGGATGACAGGACTATACAGCAGATATTAAGGGAAATAGATTCCAAGGACCTTGTACTTGCGCTTAAAGGCGCCTCTGAAGAGTGCAAAAATAAGATTCTTAAGAACATGTCCAGCCGCGCCCGCCAGATGATACTTGAAGATATGGAAGTTATGGGCCCTGTACGTATTAAGACAACAGAAGAAGCCCAGCAGAAGATTGTAAACGTCATCAGGCAGCTTGAAGAAATGGGTGAAATTGTGGTAGCAAGAGGCGGAGAGGAAGAAATCTTTGTTTAAGAATATTTATAAGCCCGAAGATTACACTATTAAGGGCAACCCATA
>JAFGWA010000095.1 GCA_016937715.1 Candidatus Goldiibacteriota bacterium | reverse complement strand
GTGTGTTTATTTTTAAAAAATATAAAAAAATAAAAAATTTAGGTTTTACGATGCAGAAAAGTGTATAAAATGCAGTAAAAACAGGTTAAAAACAGCATTTTTTAAAGGGAAAAACAGGAGCTATAAATAATGAAAATAATTTAAAATATATGTTGACAATAAAGTGTATTTTGGATATTATATACAAGTTTTCAATTGCTCTTTTTAATTTTTATAGTATACAAATGTATTCATATAAAAAGGCAAAAAGGGCATAAAAGGCACTTTTTGCCTTTTGTATTTTACAAGTTTATGAAGGAGGCTTTTGATTTGCCTACAATCAACCAGTTGGTAAGACACAAGAGAACGAAGATGAATGTAAAGACGGCATCGCCGGCTTTAAGGCAGTGCCCGCAGAAAAGGGGCGTTTGCACAAGGGTTTACACTGTAACCCCTAAAAAGCCTAACTCCGCTTTGCGTAAAGTTGCAAGGGTAAGGCTTACAAACAAGATGGAAGTATCGTGCTACATACCGGGTGTCGGCCACAACCTTCAGGAACACTCTATCGTTCTTGTCAGAGGCGGCAGGGTAAAAGATCTTCCCGGCGTACGATATCACATTGTACGCGGTTCGCTTGATACGCAGGGCGTTCAGAACAGAAAACAGAGCAGGTCTAAATACGGCACAAAAGCGCCGAAGAAGTAATAAAAGCTTAAATCATTTAATACTTAAGGAGCATTAAAAATGCCAAGGAAAAAAAGAACAGTAAAAAGGGAAATTAAAGCAGATTCAAAATATAACAGTCTGATTATTGCCAAGCTTATCAACTGCATAATGTATCAGGGCAGAAAAAGCGCCGCGGAATCAATTGTTTATGGAGCGCTTGAATACATTGATAAAAAGGGTAAAAATTCCATGGAAGTTTTCAAAACGGCCATAGAGAATATAAAGCCTTTAATGGAACTTAAATCAAGAAGGATCGGCGGTGCGAACTATCAGATACCTGTTGAAGTCAACACTGACCGCAGGCAGTCTCTTGCAATCAGATGGCTTATTAATGCCACGCGTGACCGCAAGGAAAAATCCATGGTTGAAAGGCTTGCGCTTGAATTACTGGCTGCAGAGCAGAACCAGGGCGGAGCAATGAAGAAAAAGGATGATACGCATAAAATGGCTGAAGCCAACAAGGCGTTTGCCCATTACAGGTGGTAGTATTCAGTTTATAAATTAATAAATAACGAATAAAAATATCAGGAGATAACAATGGCAAGGGAATTCCCGTTAAACAAGTTAAGGAACATAGGTATTATGGCCCATATAGACGCAGGAAAGACAACATTGTCAGAGCGCGTTCTCTATTATACCGGTAAAACCCATAAAATCGGCGAAGTGCATGAAGGCGCCGCCACGATGGACTGGATGGAACAGGAACAGGAAAGGGGCATAACAATTACTTCCGCTGCCACCACATGTTTCTGGAAAGACTATAGAATTAACCTTATAGACACGCCGGGGCACGTTGATTTTACTGTTGAAGTTGAAAGGTCTTTAAGGGTTCTTGACGGCGCGGTATGCGTATTTGACTCTGTAAACGGTGTTGAACCGCAGTCAGAAACAGTCTGGCGTCAGGCTGATAAATATGAAGTTCCAAGGATGATATTCTTTAATAAAATGGACAGGATAGGCGCTGATTTCAAGATGTGCCTTGAAAGCGTTATAGAAAAACTTGGCGCGAAACCTGTTGCAATGCAGATACCGATAGGCGCCGAAGATAAATTTGAAGGTGTAATTGACCTTGTAAAGATGAAAGCGATAATCTGGCTTGCTGAAACGCTTGGAGCACAGTTTGAAGAAAGGGAAATACCCGCTGATCTTCTTGATGAAGCAAAGGCTTACAGGGAAAAACTTATGGAAGCCGCTTCTGATTATGATGAAAAAATAATGGAAGCTTTTCTTGAAGGAAAAGAAGTATCAGAAGACGCAATAAGAAAAGCTATCCGCGTAGGAACATTAGCTCTAAAAATATTCCCGGCATTCTGCGGAACCGCTTTTAAAAATAAAGGCGTTCAGCCGCTGCTTGACGGCGTACTTGCTTATCTTCCTTGTCCGCTTGACCTTCCTCCTGTCAAAGGTTTTGATCCCAATGCTCCGGAAGGCGAAGTAAGGGAAATTGAAAGGGTCGCTTCTGATGATGAAAAATTCACGGCGCTGGCCTTTAAGATTATGTCAGACCCTTTTGTGGGAAGGCTTACATATTTCAGGATTTATGCCGGCACAATTCAGTCCGGTTCGTACGTATATAACTCTGTAAAAGGCAAGACCGAAAGGCTTGGCCGTATTATCAGAATGCACGCAAACACAAGGGAAGAAATTAAAGAGGCTTATGCGGGTGATATTGTTGCCGGAATAGGTTTTAAGGACACTTTTACAGGCGAAACTTTATGCGATGAAAAAAATCCGATAATTCTTGAGAAGATGGAATTCCCGGAACCGGTTATCTTTATCGCTGTTGAACCCAAGACAAAAGCTGACCAGGAAAAGATGGGTATTGCGCTTAACAAACTTGCTGAAGAAGACCCGACATTCAGGGTAAGGACGGATGAAGAAACATCCCAGACTATTATTTCGGGTATGGGCGAACTTCACCTTGAAATTATTGTTGACCGTATGAGAAGGGAATTTAAGGTTGAATGTAATGTAGGAAAACCTGAAGTGTCATACAGGGAAACAATTGCCGGTATCGCAAAAAACATTGAGGGCAAGTATATAAGGCAGACAGGCGGACGCGGACAGTACGGCCACGTATGGATAGACCTTGAACCGCTTGAAAAGGGCGGCGGTTATGAATTTGTAAATAAGATTGTCGGCGGTGTTATTCCCAGGGAATACATTCCGGCTGTTGATAAAGGAATTCAGGAAGCTGCGGCAAACGGCGTTATAGCCGGATACCCGATAATGGACATAAAGGTTACTCTTCATGACGGTTCTTACCATGATGTTGACTCTTCGGAAATGGCATTTAAGATAGCAGGTTCCATGGCGTTTAAAGAAGCTTTCAAAGCCGCAAATCCTCAGGTTCTTGAGCCGATAATGGACGTTGAGGTTGTAACTCCGGAAGATTTTATGGGAGACATAATAGGAAACTTAAGTTCCCGCCGCGGAAGAATTGACAGAATGGAAAAAAGGGCAAAAGCCCAGCACATAAGGGCGTTTGTCCCGCTTGCGGATATGTTCGGATACGCCACAGATTTAAGGTCGTTAAGTCAGGGAAGGGCGATGTATACCATGCAGTTCAGCAAATATGAACCTGTTCCCAACAATATAAAAGAAGCAATTGTTGCTAAATTCACAGGCAAAAGATCATAAAGGGAGGCAATAATCGATGGCAAAAGAGAAATTTGACAGGACGAAACCGCACGTAAACGTTGGAACAATAGGGCACGTTGACCACGGCAAAACCACATTAACG
>JAFGWA010000094.1 GCA_016937715.1 Candidatus Goldiibacteriota bacterium | reverse complement strand
GTCGAGATAGGAGCGCTGAAAGTCACAAATAATCCGGCGGACAGATTAATTACGTATTCGCTTGGATCCTGTCTTGGCGTGGCTATATATGATCCGGTGGCAAAAGTGGCAGGGCTTCTTCATGCCCAGCTGCCGCAGTCATCTTTAAACAGGGAAAAAGCTTTTTTAGCGCCTTCAATTTATGTTGATACCGGAATTCCGCTGCTTTTTGAAAAAGCGTACGCTCTTGGCGCGGAAAAAAAGAGAATAATATTAAAATTAGCCGGCGCCACCACAAAAGGTGACTCTGAAGAGTTTTTTAAAATAGGGGAAAGAAATTATATAATAGCAAGGAAACTGCTTTGGAAAAATCAGGTCTTTATTTCGGGCGAAGATGTGGGCGGTAATATTGCCAGGACGATTTCAATAGATGCCGCGACGGGCATTGTGATTATAAAATCCGGCGGGATAGGAAAAATATTATGAGGAGGCTTTTAAATGGCTTATAATTTTCTGATTGTGGATGATTCGGCGACTACCAGAACCATAATAAAAAGAATTTTGGAGCTGTCAACCATAGAAATAGGGGAACTCTACGAAGCGGAAAACGGGCTGGAAGCGCTTGATGTGCTTCAGTCCAAGTGGATAGACCTTGTGTTTGCCGACATAAATATGCCAAGGATGAACGGCGTGGAAATGGTGCAGAGAATGAGCGAAGACGGAATGCTGAAAACTATTCCCGTTGTAATTGTTTCCAGCGAAGGCAGCGAGACCAGGATAGAAGAGATGATGTCAAAGGGAATAAAGGCATACCTTAGAAAACCGTTTACCCCTGAAAATATTAAAGACCTTGCGGAGAAAATATTAAATCCGGATAAAGGGGGGCAATGAGATGCCAAAATACGAAGCTGCTCTTGAAAAGGTGTTTCATGATATTCTTTCAAAATATGCCATGATGTTTGGGGAGCCTGTTGCAGGCGCTGCGTTTAAGTACAATCCCGAAAAAATATATATACGTTCTGATGTGGGGTTTACCGGGGAGTGCGGCGGAACGATGTCCATAATTACCACCAAGGATTTTTGTTCCGCCCTTGTGTCAAATGTTATGGGGCTTGAACCCGGCAAAGATAATAAAATTGAGGCCGAATATGACGTGATAAAAGAGTTTATTAATCTTACCTGCGGCCATTTTGTAACGGAAGCGTTTGGAAAAAAGGTTACGGCGGATTTAACGCCGCCTTCTGCGGAAATAATTGACAAAGAGGGATGGGAAATAATGGTAAAGCAGGCGGAAATTAAGTTTGTTGTTGATGAAATGCCGGTTGCTGTGGCTGTAGATGTAAAAAATTGCACGGGGAGAAAATAAAAATGATAAAAGTGCTGGTTGTGGATGATTCGGCGATTGTCAGGAAAATACTGTCCGCCGAACTTTCAAAAACAGCTGATATTGAAGTCATAGGAACTGCGCCGGATCCTTACGTGGCGCGTGATAAAATAGTTCAGCTTAATCCTGATGTAATAACCCTTGATATAGAAATGCCGCGTATGGACGGGATAACTTTTTTAAGGAAACTTATGCGGTATAAACCGATGCCTGTAATAGTGGTATCTTCCCTTACTCCCAAGGGAAGCAAACTGGCTTTTGAGGCAATACAGCTTGGGGCTGTTGAAGTGTTATGTAAACCCGGCGAGTCGTATACCGTGGGTGATCTTGCCATAGAGCTTACCGATAAGATACGCGCTGCAGCCAGGGCAAATATAAAAAAGATACTTGAAGGGCAGGATAAATCTGTAATTGAAAATATAAAACTTGAAACAACAACAGAGAAAATTGTGGCTATCGGCGCTTCAACCGGGGGGACCGAAGCCATAAGGCATATATTAAAGGCAATGCCGGCAAACGCTCCCGGAATGGTGATTGTTCAGCATATGCCGGAAAATTTCACGCGTTCTTTTTCGGAGTTTTTAAATCAGGAATGCAGGATGGAAGTTGCAGAGGCAAAACACGGTGATTTTGTATCAACCGGGAAGGCTTTAATAGCTCCGGGCAATAAACATATGCTTTTAAGGCGTTTTGGAGCCATGTACAGGGTGGAAATAAAGGACGGGCCAAGGGTACAAAGGCAAAGGCCTTCGGTTGATGTGCTTTTTAATTCCGCCGCGGCGTCTGCCGGTTCAAATGTTGTAGGGGTAATTCTTACGGGAATGGGTTCTGACGGCGCAGACGGAATGCTGAAAATGAAACAGGCAGGGGCGTATAATATTGCCCAGGATGAAGCATCCTGTGTTGTATTTGGAATGCCCCAGGAAGCAATTAAGGCAGGCGGAGTGGATATTACAGTAGGGCTTAAAGAAATGCCGGGCGCAATAATAGAGGCGGTTAAAGTAAAGAAGGGTTCTTTTTAAAAAAATCAGGGATAATGGCGTGTAGACTCTTAAGGAGGCGGGGACATGAAAGTATTGCTTGTCGATGATTCACCTATGCAGCAGAAAATCGCAAAGATTTATCTGGAAAAAGGGGAAGGGTATACACTTATTACCGCGGTAAACGGGCGGGAAGGCGTGGAAATGGCAAAAAACGAAATGCCTGACCTGATACTGCTGGATATGGAAATGCCGGAG
>JAFGWA010000093.1 GCA_016937715.1 Candidatus Goldiibacteriota bacterium | reverse complement strand
TGAACCTCCTGGGTCCCTTAGATTTTACTACAGGAAACCCACCTTAAAAAGCTCAAAATTTAGTCTTAAAAAACTAAGCCATTATAACCTTTATCCTTCATTTCTTTCAAGAATGCTTCTACTGGTTTAGCTGTAATACCGCATTGTGCTATAAGCCCTATAAGCTGAATGTTACTAATCTTTCTATTTTTTTAAGATGCTCTAGAAGGGTCTCTTTGAATTTCTTAACAAAAACAGAATATTGCGAAATATCAAACAAACAATCTTCTTTGCTGCGTATCGCCTTTACTTTTTCTCCATCTTCAGCGTATTTCCAAACAATACTATTCATCAAAGACATTCCACTAACATGCCTTGTAATATAGAACAAGGCATTTTTGCGAGCACCGCCATCCAGACAAATAGCTCTAACATATTGTGTTTTTAAAGTACTTTTCATTTTTTCGCTTATCGAATTATTAAAATCATAAATATCATCATACTCTACACAACCTTTATCCGTAAAATCTTCTATAAAATTTTTAAGTTTGCCGTAATCATCCGCACAACTTACAAATCTATAGGAAAAGAAAACCGGAAGAAAAAGTAGTACTTCCGCAGTAGGCAAAGACATAAACGCATCTATATCTTTCATTCCAATGCTGGTATATGTAAAAGGATCCAGAAAAATAAACTTAGGTTCTTTTTTATCTTTAAAATAATACAAAGCCCTGTTTTTTATTGAGTCAAATTGTTCGCATAAAGGTCCAATTATTTCTATCTGTGAATTCTTAGGCTCTTTATCTAAATAAGTCTTAAGATTATCGCAACAGGATTTATCCACATCATTAAACACTATCACTATTTTCGCATTCGGTCTTTTGTTTTTTATCACTTTATCATTAAGTATCTCGTTAGCTACCTGCAAAAGAACAAGCGGACTACCGTCTTTTAATCCATTTTTACCACAACCACAAAAAAGGTCCGCTATATAACACTTACCATATTGCATTAGTACTTTTGGCAAATAACTGCGCAAATATTCTTTATAAATAAGAATCTTTGCTGCCGTCAGGTCCGTCTGGTCGTCATAAAATTTATCCACTTGCCCCCCTTTAAGAATAATTATATCTTGTATTTGTCTATACCCACTAAAAGCACCTGCCCCAAATGTAAAATCTTTTAATTGATTAATCAGTTTTTAAAAAACGTATCAAATAGCCTCTTATGAAAAAAATTTACCGTCCTCTACTTATTCTTTGCTCTTTGATACTACCTGTTCTCTTTTCCTTCATTGTTTTCGCTAAACATATGTACATCACTGTTTACCGGTTGTGCTATTACTGTAGGAGTTGCTTCTACCGCTTGCACAGGAGTTGTCGGAGCCGTTTGAACAACATTCTGAACTGGCGCGGATATCGGTGCATTATTATCTGCCATTTTAAAGTCACCTCCTTTTGGTGAATTATTTCGAACAAATACAATTAAAGACATTATAATAACTATTATCGCCAAGCTTAGTGTAATATTCATCATAAAGTGCACAAGTTTTAACCTTTTATCTTTTAAAACCGACTGTTCTTTCGTTTGAACGAATTCCGTTTTCATCCAATCATTTAGTCTTGCCAAGTAATCAAAAAAATTACTTTCGTTGGCTATTTGCATTTCTTTATCATCGAACTTTATCATTTTAATTGGAACACCTTTTAAAATATTCAAAAAAGAAAAAAGTGTTACCGCAAACGCCAGCACACTAAGAGAAATAAAAACCAACAAAACAGTATATGTAATGCTATTTATCAGATGAGTATCAATCGCCCATTTTGCAAAAAATGATTCCAAAGCGAATACTATCGTCAATAAAACCATATACTTACTGGCCTTATCATCTTTTCTCGTTAAGGCGTTTTGTCTATATTCAGTTTCATTTTTAACAATTTTAAATAGTTGCAATTGTTTTTCTATATTTAAGATTTGACCCTTTTCATTTAACGACGAGCCACAATATTTGCACTTGACCGCTCCATCTTTAATTTCTTCTTTGCAGGCTTGACAGATCATCTAAGTGGTCCTTTTCACAGAAAAAGATGATGTCAAAAGAGTTACCGTACCTGTTAACTCAATATCCGTATCATCAAAATTAAAATTATCAACGTGTTCTATATTTTCTGGTGGTTTGTGTTTGTATATTAACGCGGCTTCTATTCTCTCTCTATCCGCCGAAGGAACTTGAGCAAATGAGATATAAATTTTTTGTTCTTCGTTCAAATAGCTTTTCCAATCAGGCCATTTTTCATGATTTTTTAATCGTCCTTCACCATCCCCGGACTCCCCTATGTAAATCAGCTTTTTTAAGGATTGTAATTTCCCATTTTCCAAACCAGCGGAATAAATACAATACACACCTGATTTATCCGGGATACTGTCTTTACCCGCCTCAGGCCAATATCCGTCAAAATTAACGCTAAATTTTTGTCTCATTACTAACCTCCCGAAAAGTAATTTTTAATAGCGCATTTATAAATAACTACGCAAATATTCTTTATGAATAAGAATCTTTGCTGCCGTCAGATCTATCTGGTCGTCGTAAAATTTATCGACTTGCCCCGCCTTAAGAATAATTACGTCTTGTATTCGTCCGAACCCACTAAAGCACCTGCTTTAGATGAACATTTCTTTTTATCTTTAGTGATCGGCGTACCGCTTTTTAGGCGGCCTTCTTGTCTTTTACCCAGAAGTGAAAGAACTTAGCCCTTTTAGGGTAAATCCTTTTCCCATTCCTGGTAATGTAGCGACAGAAGATTTCGACACCACCGTTATCCGATGATGCCTGTTTAATACTTTTACGCTTCATTTTTACTCGCCTCCTTTAGAGGACATGGCTCGCATCCTCCATTATAATTATTATGAGGCCATTAGGGAGGGTGGCCAAGCCGCTAAAGTGTGAGTAAAATGAACCGGCGGGTACTATCACCGCCGACCACATTTTTAAATAATAAACTTTAAAGATCATTTGTATTGTATACAAAGTATACACTATGTATACTTTGTTGTCCACAAAAATATACAGTTAAATTTTTTTTTAATCCTTTCATTGATTAATGTAGATCTATTAGCATCCACTAGTATTTTTTATTAACAACGCTAAACGCTCGACCCGTCCCCTATGTCGTTCTTTCTAATTTCTAAACTGTTACTAAAGGTTCGGTCCGTACGTCATAAAGACCCGATAATGATTTCTTTTTATCAGGTCTAACCTCAAGGTTCGATCCTGATATTATTACATATTCCCTTTAGTTTTTTCATTCACACCAATTTTTACCCGACCTCAATACGTGTATTAAAAGTTAGCAGTTACTTAAAGATGTGGCCTAAATATTTTAAAAATATATCTGCTATAAGCTATGTATGACACCCGACTTATTTTTACTTTTAACAAATATTAAAAATCAGGTTGTTTAAAGTATTCTGCAAGATTATGCTTTCTAATAAATATTTATTGCAAAACGACTTTAATATTTCTACCTTGTTTACAATATTACAAAAATTATTTTGCATTTCTATTTCCGGAACAAATACCTTTATTTTATAACAATCAGGCACTGATAAATGCTTTACCGTTGATCCTTTCCCGAGTTTTGCAATTTGGTTTTTAAAATATCTTGTCTGCATAAAATATAGCATGAAAATAGGATTTGCTTTATTGGTATCAAATCTATAGCACATAATTCTTTGTCCCAAGAATATATTATCATTGAAGTCAATAATGCCAACTTCGCCCAAAGGAGCTTCTCTTGTAAATAAAATATCATTTTTTAATGGCACCGAGCGCCTTGTCCAAATTTTATATGTCTTTTCATTTACATATTTAATGTTTTCAAGTGAAATTGTTCCATTCCTTATATTTGAAGTTCTTACCATTATATATGGTGTTTTTTCTTCTTCATTTGGGGCTGTTTTATTAACACAATCAACAATTTCCTTACAAACGTCTGAAATTCTTTTTAAGTTGAATTTTATTTCATTACTTTGCGGATCGCCGAACATGTCCAAAAATACGCTCTTTAAATACTCATCAAGCATTTTAATTGTCTCTTTGCGTTTTGCTATCAGCGATTCTGCGCGGGAAAGGACATCAGCGATACGGATTTGTTCTGCAATTGGCGGTAATGGAATTTTAATTTTTTTTAAATGACTCGGACCAAAATTCAACTGAGCAGAACCTGTAATTAACTTTCTAATTTGCGATTTAAAGATATTGGTTTTTAAGAAAAATCTGAAATAATTCATATTTAATGTTTTTTTATCAAGGGTTTTGAATCTTATTGTGCTTGTATTCATACATAGCGGTAAATGCTTTTTTTCAATAAATGCTATTTTATTGTGAAAATTATCAACAAGTACGCCCGAACTTGCAATTACTAAATCGCCTTCATCAATCATAAAATGCTTATATTTGCCGTATGCCTCTTCTTCGGAAATATATATTTTGGTAGATGATAAATCAATTAAGCCTTCATTAATGTTTCCCCCATTAATTAATTTTATACCAGTTTCTTTAAACTGCCATTTTCTTACTCCAGGACCTTCCTGAAAAAAAACAACTTCAGGTAATTCTTTAGTTTGCCACTTCATTTAACCATCTTCTCCAATTCCTCCAACCCCTTCTCTATCTCTTTCTCCATCGCCTTTAATCTTTTAAGTATAACTGCCGGTTTTTCGTACTTTACTTCTTCGTACACATCCTCTTTGTACTTACTCATAGACAGGTCATAACCTTCTTTAACAATGTCCTTTCTATCCACAAAAAAGCACTTTGTCTTTTTATCGTTTTTCTTTTTGCTGTGCCTTTCTTTAAACTGCTTTACTATGTCCTGCAAATCCCCGTTTCCGTCCTGCTTTGTTCTTTTGTCGTCCAGGCTGTAACCGTCTGATTCCATATTATAGAACCATACTTTTTCTGTTTCCCCGCCTTTAGTAAATACTAAAATTGCCGTACTGACACCCGCGTATGGTTTAAATACCCCGCTTGGCATAGTAATAACCGCTTTTAATTCGCATTTATCTATCAATATTTTGCGGGCATCTACAAATGCACCGCCGGAGCCGAACAAGACCCCCTGAGGAACAATAACGCCGGCTGTTCCGCCTGTTTTAAGCAGGTTATATATATTTTCCACAAACAATAGTTCTGTCTTTGTGGTTTTAAGTTGCAGGCTTTCGTTTATGTCGCCTTTGTCTATACTGCCTGTAAACGGCGGGTTTGCCATTATTATCTGATACTTATTGGATTCCATAAAACTTTTGCTTAGTGTGTCTTTGTAGTCAATATGCGGGTTGTCTATGCCGTGCATCATAAGGTTCATAAGCCCAAGACGCACCATTGTTACGTCTATGTCGTAGCCGTATAAACTGTCATTTAAGATTTTACTTACCTTTTTTGTAAGCAGGCTGGAAACCGAATTTCTTATAAACCCGTCTTCATCGGGTTTAAGTTTGGCTTTGTTTTTATCCAGCTGCGTCACCATGTACTGATACGCGCCAAGTAAAAATCCGCCTGTGCCGCAGGCAGGATCTGCTATCATATTGCCAAGCTGCGGAGCTACAAGCTCTGCTATTAATTTTATTATGTGCCTGGGTGTCCTGAACTGCCCGTTTTTACCCGCTGATGCTATTTCGCTTAGTAATAATTCATATACATCGCCCTGTATGTCCTGAAAAGCCTGCCCGCCCTGTTTTGCGTCTTTTTCTATTTCAAGAAAAATATCATCTATTGTAGAAATCGCTTCTGTAAGCAGTGAAGGCTTTGGGATTATAAAAACCGCGTTTTTCATGTGATGAGTAAACGGGCTTTCATCCCCGTTTAACTGTTTTAAAAACGGAAACACCTTCTGCTGAACATGATTTAACATTTCTTCGGCCTGCATGTGTTTAAAATGGCTCCACCGCAGGGTCTGCTTATCCACTTTGGCGTCTGTTCCGGGTATTGTAAATTTACCCGCGAATTTAGATTTATATTCATCACCGGCAAATTTAGCGTCAGCGATATTTTTAAGGTCCAAATCATCAAGGCGCTTCATAAATAATAAATACGTAATCTGCTCTATGGCTGTAAGCGGGTTGGATATTCCGCCGCTCCAGAATTTATCCCATAACTGGTCAATCTTACTCTTTATTGCAGGGCTGTTCTGTAACATCAGTTCACCAATCCTTTTGTGAATTCAACTATTTCGTCTATTTCAGAGGGCTGAAACACGCCCCTTATACCCTGCGGATGCAGTATTGTAAAAGGCGCTTCTATAAGGTCGCGCTTTTGCAGTGTTTCTTTTTCAAGTATGAAATTCTTTAATACATCCAGAAACTGCAGCTGGGCAACACTTAAATAAGTATGATTTTTTATAAAGGTATCAAACGCCATTGAAACCGTATTGGAAAAAGTATCCAGTTTTTCAAGCCCCAATATATGCCTTATAAACTGCAGAAGTTTTGCCTTGCGGTTTCTGTATACACTTTTAAGCAGTTCTTCCGTTATATGCGGGTGTTCGTTATGAAGCGTTTGTGCAAGTATTTCAGCTTCCTTTGCCGAAACTTCCCTGCCTTCTTTAATTTTCTGAAGTATCGGATTTGTTTCAGTCAGCTGATTTATAAGCTTTTCCACCATTTCTTTATACCTGCTTACGCTTACGGCTTCGTGTTTTGGCCCGAATTCAACCATTTCCTTGACCGCCACTTCATCTTTTAAATCAAACTTTTCCGGGCCTGTTGTATTTATCTGCCCGTCCCTAAACTTCATAAGAGCGGACAGCTTTTCCGCCACTTCATCAAAATCACCATCTGTTGCCGCCGCCCAAAAGTTATTAGACTGTGTTTTTTCAATCAGTTCTTTGTGTTTTGCCACAATATTAACAGACAGCGGAAGCTCGCTTATAATTTCTGTAATACTGTCTTTTAAAGCTTCGTATTTTTCTTCTTCACCGGACAGCCTGGCAAGCGACGCTTCAAGCAGGTCTTTTTCAAAACGCATGGATTTAAAATCAACCTGCGAAACCGTCCGAAACAGCGGCATAATTGAATTCTTTAAAAAACCCAGTTTTTCAGGCGTCAGCTTTACCCAGAAATTATCATCTGATATTTTATTAAGCTCTGTAGCCGCTTCTTTTATTATTATGGAGTTTTCAGGCAGTTCATTTATCTTTTGCCTTAATTTTATAACTTCTTTTACAGATATATCCGCATACCCTTTTTCTATCGCCTTTGCAATCTTATCTATTCTTATCCCCGCAAAGCGCACAGGAAGCGGTATCTGCTGAGCTATGGATTTGCCTTTTGGGTTTATCTTAAAATATTCAAAGTTATCCCAGCAGTCAAGGATAAGGAATTTGTCTTTTTGGGTGCACCACGGCTTCATTTTATCCTGTTCAAGCAGCCTTGTGCCGCGGCCTATCATCTGCCAGAATTTGGTGTATGAAAATACCGGTTTGGCAAAAACTAAATTTACAAGCTCTCTTATATCTATACCAGTGTCCAGCATATCCACACTTAGGGCTATTCTTGGCATATCATTATTTTTAAACTGGTCTAAAAGCCCGCCTTTGCCGTATACGCGCGGGTCATCTGATACTATTACTTTTGCAAGTTCTCCCTTGTGCTCCGGATACATCGCGTCAATTATCTGTTCCATCCTGCGGGCATGCGACATTGAAGCGCAAAAGAATATTGTCTTACCGGGCAGCACGCCGCTTTTATCCTTTATGCATTCTTCCATAAACTGCCTTACTATAAGGGAGTTTGTGCCTTTATTAATAACTGTTTTTTCAAGTTCTGTGCCTTCGTAATTAATTTCTTCTATTTCTTTGCCCTCTGCCATCAGGCGCATCTGGTCATCAAGGGAAATTGTCCTTTTGCTTATACCGTCATCCTGAAACCTGGTATGTATTTTCATAACTTCAAAATCACATAAATACGGCGGGTTATTATTAACCGCTTCTTCGTAGGTGTATGCAAATGTAGGCAGCCCGTCTTCGCAGTTAAACAGTTTAAACGTATTATGGTCTATGGCGTCTGTCGGCGTGGCTGTTAAGCCTATGTTAATGGCTTTAAAGTATTCAATCACTTCTCCGTATGTGTTGTATATGGAACGGTGGCTTTCGTCTATTACCACAAGGTCAAAAAAGTGCGGTGAAAGCTGCTTTTCCCTTATTATGTTAATCATGGTCTGATAAGTGCTTACATAAACGCGCCTGTCTTTTGATATTTCACGCTCCCCTGTCTTTGGCCAGCGGGGTTCGTTTGGCAGATGTTCCTTAAAAGCATGCAAAGCCTGCTCCTGCAGCGCGATTCTGTCCACCAGAAATAATGTCCGTTCCACCCATCCGGATTTCATAAGCGCGTCAACCAGCGCTATGCAGGTCCTTGTCTTGCCTGTGCCTGTTGCCATTACAAGCAGAAAGTTCCTTTGTTTTTTCTGTATGCCTTCCATAACCGCCCTGATAGAGCGTATCTGATAATCCCTGCCCGCAATATTGGTGTTTATCATTTCATCGGCAAGGTGTTTTTTATATTCCCTGATATGCGCCATGCGCTCTAAATCATCGCGGGTCGGGTATCCATATACTTTTCTTGGAGGGTAATTTCCTATGTCCCAAAAATAAATCTCAAGGCCGTTTGTATAAAAACAGAAAGGCAGGCTTCCGCCATACTGTTTTTGAATATTTTCGCAGTATTGTTTCGCCTGCTCGCGCCCTATAGACGCGTCTTTTGACGTTTTCTTTGCTTCAATAACCGCAACAGGCAAGGCGTTTTTACCTAAAAGCACGTAATCGCTGAACTGATGCCCGCCATAAGGCGCGGGAGTTTCGGTGACCATATCCGGGATTGTTATATCAAATTCGGTTTGAACCTGGGTTGGGTTGTTTACATCCCATCCGGCTTCGTTTATTTGCCTGTCTATAAGCTCTTTACGCGTCTGATTTTCTGTGCTCAATTTAGTGTTTTCCCTTTGTTCCCTTTTTATATTTATACTGTAACACACTGATAAAAATATTACAATTTTGAATCTCATTTATTATGGCAGCGGAAAGATAAAAGCGGGCGTTTGGATGGTAGAATTTGACATGTGCAAGCCTTTCCCGATCGCCGCATTTTATTCCATTTTGGTATACGGGGGTCTTCAATCCACGAAATTTAATTTGTCTTTGTATCTGCAAAATCCCAATTACCGCAATT